>JAYVBZ010000031.1:0-2879 GCA_043750215.1 Actinomycetota bacterium | reverse complement strand
CGCTGGACGTGGCGGCCTTGCGCGTCGAGGCTGCAGTAGCTCCTCCCGCTCGTTCGCTGGCGAGTGCGCTTCGTTCACGCACGCCGTCGGTGATCGCGGAGATCAAACGTTGCTCGCCGAGTGCAGGTGATATCGCGAACCCCGACCCCCAGGAACAGGCGCAGGCGTATGAAGAGGCGGGGGCGGTGGCTATCTCGGTTCTGACGGAGCCGGAGCACTTCCTCGGGTCGCTGGAGGATCTCAGAACGGTTCGCGCGGTGACGGACCTGCCCATCTTGCGGAAGGACTTCCTGGTGGATGTCTCGCAGGTCGTGGAGGCCAGGGCCGCAGGGGCGGACGCCGTTCTCCTCATCACCGCCTGCCTGTCCGACCGGGAGCTCATCGCGATGCTTGACGCCACTGCGCAGTGGGGGATGGAGGCATTGGTCGAGACCCACCGGTCTGCAGATCTACGCAGAGCCTTGGCGACGGACGCACAGATCATCGGGGTGAACGCACGCGATCTGGAAACGCTCGAGGTGGATCCCGAGCGCGCATTGGCCCAGCTGGCGCGGGTACCTCGCGACCGGATCGCCGTCATGGAAAGCGGGATCGCTACACGGGCGCAGGTCGTGGCGGCAGTGAAGGCGGGTGCATCTGGCATCTTGATAGGCGAGGCGCTGATGCGGGCCGCAGATCCCGCCAGGACGCTCCGACGGCTCACCGGACAGGAGCAGTGATGGGTCCCAGGATGGCGGTTCCCGATGCGCGCGGGCGATTCGGTAGCTACGGAGGGCGCTATGTGCCCGAGGTGCTTATCCCTGCGCTGGACGAACTGGCCACCGCATGGTCCGAACTCCGCGAAGACCCCGTATTCCGCGGTGAACTCGGTGACCTTCTCCGCGATTTCGTCGGCCGTCCCACCGCCATCACACGTGCCGCCCGCCTGTCCGAGGAACTGGGCTACGACATCTGGTTGAAGCGTGAGGACCTCGCGCACACGGGAGCGCACAAGATCAACAACGCGATCGGCCAGGTCTTGTTGGCGAAGAGACTGGGCAAGGAGCGCATCATCGCCGAGACGGGCGCCGGCCAACACGGCGTGGCCACCGCGACCGCGTGCGCCCTCCTGGGGCTCCCGTGCGTCGTCTACATGGGCGACGAGGACACCAAGCGCCAGGCGCCCAATGTCGCCCGCATGAAGCTACTGGGCGCTGAGGTCGTTCCCGTGATGGCCGGTACCCGCACGCTGAAGGAAGCCGTCAACGAGGCCCTGCGTGATTGGGCCGCGACCGTGTCGAACACCCACTACGTGATCGGCTCGGTCGTCGGGCCCCACCCGTTCCCGATGTTGGTTCGCGATCTCCAGCGAGTGATCGGCGATGAGGCTCGGGCGCAATACGCGGAGGCGACCGGCTCTGACCCCGAGTACGTCCTGGCGTGTGTCGGCGGTGGGTCGAACTCGATCGGTATGTTCACCGCGTTCGTGGGAACGCCGGGGGTGCAGCTCATCGGGGTGGAAGCCGGCGGGCGAGGACCAGGCCTGGGGGAGCACTGTATGTCCATCACCCAGGGTCAGCCCGGCATCTTGCACGGCGCCCTCACGTACCTCTTGCAGGACCCCGATGGACAGATCATCGAGACGCACTCCATAAGTGCAGGTCTGGACTACCCCGGAGTTGGCCCGGAGCACGCGTGGTTGAACGATGAAGGGCTCGCGCGGTATGTAAGCGCGACCGATGTGCAGGCGCTCGAGGGATTCCAGGCGCTGGCCCGAACCGAAGGGATCCTCCCCGCGTTGGAGCCCAGCCACATCATCGGTTGGCTGCTGACGAAGCCGCTTCCGGCGGGTTCGCGGATCTTCGTGTGCCTGTCGGGCCGGGGGGACAAAGACCTGAACACCGTGTTGAAGGCGCTCGGGATGGAGGCCGCGGAGTGACTCGACTGGAGGATGCCCTCCGCAAGCGCATCGCCGGGGGTGGACGGGCGTTCGTGCCCTACGTCACGGGTGGGTTCCCGGGTGTGAATGCTGCGCTACTTCACCGTATCCAGGATGCCGGCGCCGATGCCATCGAGGTTGGGATCCCGTTCTCGGACCCGGTGATGGATGGCGGCGTCATCCAGGAGGCCTCTCGGGTTGCGCTCGAGAACGGCACCCGGCCTCACGACGTGCTCGCGATGATCGGAGAAGCGGCGTTGTCCATACCGGTGGCTGTGATGACGTACGTGAACCCCGTGTTCCGGATCGGGTTCGAGTCGTTCTTGGACGACGCGGCGGACAACGGCGTGGCGGGCGTCATCGTGCCCGACCTCCCGGTGGATGAGTCCGGCGAGTGGATCGAGCTCTGCGACGCGCGCGGCGTGGCCGCCGTGCAACTGGCGGCGCCCGGAACTTCGCCGGAACGTCTCCAACGCATCGCGCAAGGGGCTCGCGGCTTCGTGTACTGCGTCGCGACCTATGGGGTGACTGGCGCGCGCGCCGAACTTGGGAACCCCGCGCACGAGGTTGTCGCCGGCCTCCGCCCCCTGACGGGCCTTCCGCTCCTGGTTGGCGTTGGCATCGGCACACTCGAACAGGCGGCAGAGGCATGCACGTTCGCCGACGGGGTTATCGTGGGCACAGCGATGATGGCCCCGATCGTCGCGGGAGATCCGGCGGGCGCGGTGACGCTTGCCGGGGCCTTCCGTGGACAGATCCCACGGTAGGTGCCGGGAGAGGGGATCGAACCCTCACGAGCTCTCGCTCACGGGTTTTTGAGACCCGCGCGTCTGCCAATTCCGCCATCCCGGCTGCGGCTCCTTAGACTACCGACCCGGCCCCGCGGTGTGGGGTTCCGAAACTCATGAGAGATCAGTGCCTCCGGTCGCTCGCACTTGCACTCGTCGTAGTGCTCGCGGTC
>JAYVBZ010000030.1:0-2686 GCA_043750215.1 Actinomycetota bacterium | reverse complement strand
CCTGAGCGTATCGGCTCTTCCCTTGTGCGCAGGTGACCGACCCGCATCCGCAGGGCGCTCACCGCACTAGAACGGCCGAGCAGGGTCATCGGCGGCCCTGTGGGTCACTGGCGCACCGCTCAACGGCTGTCGTGCGGGCGATGGCGTTGCCCACTTGACGATGTGCCACAGAGGACCGACGTATGCGCCGAGCGTTGATCCGTCCGGGTGATGGGGCGACGAAACGCACGCAAGCGAGGTGACCACCCAAGGAGGCGACGATGCCGACCAAGACCAAGAAGGGGAACCGAACGAAGGACGTGACCTTCCAGATCGTGGAGAACCCGAACGGCCAGATTCAGATGTGGCCCAAGGGCGCGGCCAAGAAGGTGTTCGGAGGTCCTGTCAACGTCAGCCGTGTGAGCGGTCGCAGCGGCGACAAGCTGTGGGAGAAGCTCGACGCGGTGCTCGACCTGTAGGGAAGTCCCCGTGGGTTCAGCTCCCCCCTGCCCATCGGCGTGACGTGCTGATCTTTGTTCCTGGAGCTGTTTGGGGCACCTCAGTCAAGCAGTTCATTGTGACGCCGTGGTGACGCGACGTCGGACAAAGAACGGCCACCGTCGCGCCTGGGTGATTCCGGCCTCAGACGCCCGCCGAGTCCCCACGATGGCGATCGCACGGTTGTCCCGCTCACTCAGCTGGCCGCGGACGAACAGGAAGGGGGACCAGTTGTAGACTTGGCGCAGATTGGTCGGATATTCCTCGTCGAGGACGGTGATCACCTGGACCCCCCGCTCTTCATACCGAGTGATCGTGTCCTCGTACCGCTGGGGATCCTCGGGGTTGGCGTGATTGACCAGGGTCGCCGTTTGGTACTAGTCGCCCTTGGTGGCGGACGCTAGGGCGAGGACGACTGCTCTCTCGGAGATCGAGTAGTTGGTCGCTATGTCATACCTACGTTCGAACATAGCATCCCGCCTCTCCCTTAGGTGGCGCTACCGTCACCTATCGGAGCAGATAGCGCGCACTCAGCGGCACTTCGGCGGCCGGTCGCGAGGTCAGCAGGCGACCGCCCAGCTGCACCGTGCCGTCGCCGGGGTCGATCTGCACAGGAGCCACCGCGGTGTTGGCCACCAAAGAAGCTCGGCGGACCTCGCGGGTGCCCGAGACCACGACGAAACGTCGGCTGCTCCCCAGCCGTTCCTTGAGGCCAGACTCTTGCGCCGCCCTCGACACGAAGGTCACCCCAACTGAGGCGGGTGCCGCCCCCACCGCAGCCCAGTGCGGTCCGACGATCACCGGTTCAGCGCCCTCGACCGATGCGTTCCCTTCTCCCATCGGGCCCCAGGCGAAGTGCCCTGACTTGAGTACGAGTGCCGGCTTCACGCCGAAGCTCGCAGGCGACCAAAGCACGATGTCGGCCACGCGCCCCGGAAGAAGGGAGCCGACCTCGTTCGCGACGCCGTGAGTGATCGCCGGCTCAACCGTGATCTTGGCCAGGTAGCGAAGGACCCGGTCGTTGTCTGCGCGGTCGCCCGAAGGCCGGGGACGCGCCCACGGATGGCTGGCGGCGGGGGCGACGGGGAAGCCGGTTCCCACTTCGGATGCGCGCCACGCCTTCATGACATGCGCCAGCTGGAAGGTACGCCGCACCGTCTCACCGATCCTGCCCATGCCCTGCGAGTCGCTGTTCACGATCGAGATCGCGCCCAGCTCGTGGAGGGGCCCCTCGGCCGCCATCGTGGTTGTGCGTACACGTTCGGTGGCCGCTGCGACGTCGGCTTCGACGTTCGGGTTGCCGGCGTGGACCGCGAGGATCATCTCGACGTGCTCTCTGGCGGTGGCCGTCCCGAATGGGATTGTCGGCGTGGTGGACGAGCACACGATGTTGGGCTCGGCGACCAACCCCATAACATCCGGGATGTGGCCTCCGCCAGTCCCTTCCACGTGGTACGCGTGGACCGCGCGACCGTCGATCGCCGCCACGGTGTCGGTGAGCTCGGCCGACTCGTTCAGCGAGTCGGTGTGCAGGCACACTGCGACGTCGTGTGCGTCGGCCAGACGTAAGGTGGCGTCGATTACCTCGGGGTAGGCACCCCAATCCTCGTGAACCTTCAGTCCGATCGACCCAGCCTCAAGCACCCGCTCTACGGCCCCCCGGGCGTCCGTGCGGGCGCTGGCTTGCAGTCCGAGGTTGACCGGCATCCGCTCGAACGCTTGCATCGTGATGCCCATCGCCGCAGGTGGCTCCTCGAACCCTGCGGTGATCAGCGTGGTGACGCCGGCCGAGAGCGCTACGGGCACGAGGTTCGGCGTGATCAGGTGAACGTGGCTGTCGACCGCCCCGGCGGTGGCGATCAGTCCGTATCCCATGATCGGCAGGGTGTTCGGGCCGATCGTCATGTCGACCCCCGACGTGATATCGGGGTTTCCCGCTCGGCCGATCCCAACGACGAGTCCGTCCTTGATCCCGATGTTGGTCTTGACCACGCCGAGGAATGGATCCAGTAGCAGCACGCCGGCGATCAACACGTCCAACTCGCTGTCGGCCGTCGCGCGGTCCGACTGCGCCATGCGCGATCGGATGTTCTTGCCGTATCCCCAGAGCGGCTCGTCGCCGTACCCGACGTGATCTTCCTCGATCTCGACCCACAGGTCGGTGTCCGCCAGGCGCACACGGTCGCCCGCCGTCGGTCCGTAGCGGCGC
>JAYVBZ010000029.1:0-2814 GCA_043750215.1 Actinomycetota bacterium | reverse complement strand
CTGGGCGTCATCGGTTATCCGGTGTTGCTCGTGGGAACCGTCCTGGACATGTTCAGGACGGTTCCCACGAGCAACACCGGATAACCGATGACGCCCAGGCCTGCGATCCAGCGCGGGATCAGCCTTGATCGATACAGCAAGAAGGCGAGGATCCCTCCGGCCACGCTGGTGAACAGATAGACCATCACGATGGCGACGTCGTGTTGTGCCTGAAGCAGCACGCCCAGATACTGCGAACCAGACGCATCGACCGTGCCGTTGCGCGATCCGTTACCGAGCGCGATCACGAGGAGTGGAGTCGCCAGGAATAGGAGTATCGCTGCGAGTTCGGCGACTCTGAGACCGACGTATCCAAGCGCCAGCGGCTCACTGGTTCCTTTCAGCAACGGATACATGAGCACTGCGATGCCTACGACCGCGAGACCGTCCACGAAGGCGAGGAGCGCGCCGGCGGTCAGGGCGTTGGTGTGGGCGGATGCACCGATCAAGTATTCCGGGCCATCCAGAACGCCGGTGATGAGCGCGTCAGCGACGAGGAACGTGACGGTGGCAGTGAGAAACAGCAGCCCAACAAGAACTGCGGTCCGTCTAGTCGATGTCATGGCTGGTCCGATCTGTTGGAGCGGGCCAGGCGCGGTGACATCTCTGCAATATGGTTAGTCATCCTGTCGGGGTGTGCCGTGGGCCGTCCTGCTTGCCTTGTTGTTCCCCATCGTCGTGTCCTTCCTGTGGCGGGCTGGCCCCGGCAGGTCGCCGGACCGTGGCCCACAGATACCGTACTAAGTATGGCGTACTAAGTACACTACCGGTACGATGGGGGTTCGACAATCTCTTCCGGGCTTCCGCCTGTGGTTCGGTGGTCCGACGTTGATGAGGAGGTGAGAGAGATGTCTTCGAAGGACGCCGCGGATGCCGGGAAGCGGGTCCCGCTCAGCCGAGAACGGTTGCTCCGCGGTGCGATCGCCGTTGCGGACGCCGGAGGCCGCGCGTCGCTGACGATGCGGTCGCTCGCCCAAGAGCTCGGCGTCAAGCCCATGTCGCTCTATCACCACGTTGCGAACAAGGAAGAGATCCTCGACGGCATCATCGATGTCGTCTTCAGCGAGATCGAGTTGCCTTCGGTCGATGCCGACTGGCGATCGGCGATGCGTCAGCGTGCCCTCTCAGCTCGCAGCGTGCTCGGGCGCCACCCGTGGGCAACCCCGCTCATGGACTCGCGAACGAACCCCGGACCCGCCACGTTGCGGCATCACGACTCGGTGATCGGGGCCCTCCGCCGCGCCGGTTTCTCGATCGCGATGGCCGCGCACGCCTTCTCGCTGCTCGATAGCTACGTGTACGGATTCGCCCTCCAAGAATCCGCCTTGCCGTTCGACAGTCCCGAGGCGATCCCAGATGTAGCGGAGGCGATCCTGGCGCAGTTTCCCACCGACGAGTATCCGTACCTCGCCCAGTTCACGACCGAGCACGTCCTGCAACCGGGCTACGACTACGGCAACGAGTTTGTGTTCGGGCTCGATCTGATCCTCGACGGCCTCGAGAGGCTCCTGGCCGCCGACTGACCACCATCTGAGTCGTTCCCGCTTGGATCCCGGGGCTAGCGTCCCGAGAAGTGGTGGACTTTCGAGGTGGAGACCGGGGTGCGCTCCCAGATCGGGGCCGTACTCTATGAACGCACCTCCGAGCGCGTCGCCTATCGCGACGGCTACCGGATCCGCCGTTGGGACACGCGCTCGGGCACGATCGAACTCAAGATCCCCAAGGTCTCAGCCGGTGCATATTTCCCCTCTCTCCTGGAGCGCCGCCAGCGTGCGGAGAAGGTGCTTCACGCGGTCGTCATCGAGACCTACGTGAAGGGCGTCTCGACCCCTAAGGTCGACGATCCGCGCCGGCTCTGGAGATCGTGCCTACCGGTCTCGGGCGAGTTCACGCCATCAATGCCGCGGCATTCTCACGAAGCCAGCCGTCGAGCGTGCGTGCCGGACGGCCGAGCAGGTCTGCCACCGTTGATGTCGAGCGGATCCGCCCGGCCTTGACCCCAGCGAAGTGGCCAAGGAACGCCTCCACCACGGGCAGCGGAACCCCGGCGGAGAGCATCCCCTCGCGCCATGTCGGCTCCGGCACATCCGTGAACTTCAGTGGCTTGCCGGTTGCGGCCGCCGCCTTCCGCACCACTTCGGCGTAGCTCAGTAACTCCGGGCCGGTCAGCTCGTAGGTCTTTCCCTCGTGTCCGGGCGTGGTGAGCACTTTGACAGCTGCCGCAGCGACGTCGCGTGGGTCGATGATTGCGTCCTTTCCATCGCCCGTCGGCAGGGACAGCCCACCCTGGGGCACCATCGCGAAGCTGAGGAGATTCGTGGCGAAGAATGCGGGTCGCAAGATCGTCCAGGCGACGCCGAGAGTGCGCAGCCTCTCCTCGCTCTGCCCATGCCATTCGGCGAAGGGAGTTTCGGCCATCAGATCGTCGGCAACGGCGCTATAGGACTGTTTGACGAGATGCTTGATGCCTGCTGTTTTCGCTGCATCGAACGCGTTGCCTTCCAGCTCCGGAAACTCTGGCCCTTCAGCTGGGGAGAGAACGTAAGCCTTGTCAACGCCGGCGAACGCCGCACCGAGCGTCTCGGGCTTGCCGAGGTCTCCCTGGACGATTTCGACGGTGGAACCGAATTTCGTCTGCGCCTTGGCTGAGTCACGCGTCAGCGCGCGCACCCGGTGGCCCCCTTCGACGAGTTGGTGGACCAGTTGGCTCCCAACCGTTCCGGTCGCTCCGGTAACTAGGATCGATGCATCTGTCATTTCCCTATGCTTCCTATC
>JAYVBZ010000028.1:0-2781 GCA_043750215.1 Actinomycetota bacterium | reverse complement strand
CGGACTTGTGGCCATCGGGTGCACGACTGTCAGAACGATATGGGCGATCTCCATTTCGGCGACACCGACGGCATCCCTAACAGCGATGCCATGTACTACATGACCGAGACCGACGGGAACGGCACCTTCATCCCGGAGTTACGGGTCAGCAAGGGTGTTTCCAACGCAGCCGCGGCGCACAACAGCATCGACTACGGCGACTATTCGGGCCTGGCGTTCCAAGACGGTGTCGCTCATCCCGCGTGGTCCGATAACTCGAACTCCACCGGCGACAACCCGAATGGGAAACTCCACCAGTTCGATGTGTATACGGCCGGCGTGAACCTGACCTGACCTTGTCCACGGGGGCTCCGAGCAAGCCCGGTCAGCGGGCGGGGACGGCCTCTCCGTGGGCTGCTGCCTCGGCGGCGCGGACGGTCTCGCGGCCGGGGATGAACCGGTTCGCGATGACCGCGGCGACCAGCAGGACCGTGCCGCCGAAGATGATTGCGGGATGGAAGCCCTGCATGAACGCAGTGTTGAAGGCCTGGTGGACGCTCGCCTGTTGTGCGGCGCTGAGCCCGATCCCCGAGGTCTTGACAGCTCCGCCGCTCGCGCTTGCGCCGATCGCCTCGACCTGGTGCGCCGACAGGTGCATGTTCGCCAGGGCCGGGCCGAACGAGCTCTTGAGCTTGCTGGTAAGGATCGCGCCAAGCAGCGCGATGCCGAGCACGCCGCCGACCTCGCGGCTCGTGTTCGTCATGGCCGACCCTAGACCGGCGCGCTGGGGGCCGACCGAGTTCATGACGGCAGCGGTCATCGGGGCCATCGTGGCGCCCATCCCGTGGCCCATGATGAGGAAGATCGGGAAGAGCACCACGTACGAGGTGTCGGTGCCGATCAGCGTCCCCAGCGCCAAGAGTCCGCTGCCGGCCAAGATCAGGCCGTAGGTCATCGGTGCCCGGGACCCGTGGGTCGAGGCGTACTTCCCGGCGTTCGGTGCGGTGACGATGATCGCCAGCGTCATCGGTAAGAAGGCGGCGCCCGCAGTGAACGGCGAGTACCCGTGGATGTTCTGCATGTACAAGGTCAAGAAGAAGAACGTCGCGAACATCCCCAGGGACACGGAGAACGCCACGGTGTTGCCGGCCGAGAACGCGGGGATCTTGAAGAACCGCAGGGGCATCATCGCGTGAGGGCTGCGGAGCTCCCACAGGAGGAAGGAGACGGTCAGCAGGAAGAATGCCGTGAACGCCCCGAGGATGACGGGGTCGGTCCAGCCTTTCGTATTGGCCTCGATCAGGGCGTAGGTGACGCTCACCAGCGCGCCCGTGCCTAGGAGCAGTCCGGGGATGTCCAGCTGGCGCGCCTCCGTCGAGCGAGACTCTTTCACCGTGCGCATCGCCACGACGAAGGCAGCGATCCCGATCGGCACGTTGAGGAAGAACACTGACTCCCAGCCCAGGTGCTCAACCATGTAGCCGCCGAGCGTTGGCCCAAGGGCCAGGGCGATGCCGGATACGCCGGCCCAGATGCCAAGCGCCTTGGCGCGCTCATGTGGCGGGAACGTCACCGTGATGATCGAAAGCGTTCCCGGGATCAACAGCGCCCCGCCCACGCCCTGCAGGGCCCGGAAGGCGACCAGCTGGCTCGCGCTGCTGGAGATCCCGCACATGAAAGAGAAGATCGTGAAGACGACCAGACCCGAGAGGAACATGAGCTTGCGCCCGTAGCGGTCGCCAAGGATCCCGCCGGTGAGAAGTAAGGAGGCGAAAGCGAGCACGTAGCCGTCGACGATCCATTGGAGCTCCGATACAGAAGCGTGCAGGCTGCTCTGGACGCTCGGGAGCGCCACGTTGACCACGGTGTTGTCGAGCATCGCCATCGCGAGTGCGAAGCACATCGTGAGCAGCACGATGCCCTTCTCTCTCGCGTTCTCACCCTCGAAACCGAACAGGGAACGACCTCCTTAACCATCCGGTGTTCACCCCAGCCGCTGGCTTTCGACCGACGGGGCGTTTCAGGACTCCAACCCGGGGAGCCGCCGGGTGATTCCCGGGACCTAGGAGAGCCTGCGGTACTTCCGGACCGAGATCGGCACGAAGACGATAAGCAGGCCGATGATCCAGGCCAAGGAGGCTAGGACCAGGCTCGCCAAGGTCTGGTGCCCGATCGGCTCGTTCTGCGGGTGGTTGATGAGGAAGAGGCCCGGCTCGCCGATCGTGAGGACCCGGACGGCGTTCGCCCAGATGGTGACGGGGTTGTTCCGGGCGATCGCTTGCAGGAAGGGCCCCATGCTGGCCACGGGCACGAACACGGAGCTGATGAACGTCAGCGGGAAGATCCAGGTGAAGCTCGCCGCTTGGACCGACTCAGTGTTCTGGATCGCCAGCCCGATGGTTGCCGAGATCCAGGAGAAGGTGAACCCCACGAGGATCGTCAGCAAGACGGCGCCGATCGCGTCGAGAAACCCTGCCTGGAACGAGAAGCCCACCAAGTAGCCGATGGCGATCATCAGCACGACCACGACGATGTTGCGGACCAGATCGGACATGGTGCGTCCGGTCAGCACGGCGGAGCGGGCCATCGGCAGCGAACGGAACCGGTCGATGATGCCGGAGGCGAGGTCCTCGGACAGGCCGATGCCGGTCTGGGTGGATCCGAAGATCGCTGTCTGCACGAAGATGCCGGGCAGCAGATAGTTCACATAGCTCACGTTCAGCGGCAGCCCGCTGATCGCGTTCCCGAACACGAACCGGAACAGCAGCACGAACATCAGCGGCTGCACGATCGAGAACACCA
>JAYVBZ010000027.1:0-20299 GCA_043750215.1 Actinomycetota bacterium | reverse complement strand
AGGCCGACCAGGACAAGCTGGGCACGGGTCTGGCCAAACTCTCTGACGAAGACCCCACGTTCGTGGTCAAGTTCGACGACGAGACCGGGCAGACGGTCATCTCCGGCATGGGCGAACTCCACCTGGACATCATCGTGGACCGCCTGAAGCGCGAGTTCTCCGTGGACGCCAACGTGGGCAAGCCCCAAGTCGCCTACCGAGAGACCATCCGCAAGTCGGTCCATAAGGTGGACATGCGGTTCGTCCGTCAGACGGGTGGCCGCGGGCAGTTCGGTCATGTCGTCTTGGACCTGGAACCCACGGGCCCCGGCGGCGGCTACGAATTCATCAACAAGATCGTCGGGGGCAAGATCCCGCGGGAGTACATCCCCGCCGTGGACCAAGGCATCCAGGAGGCCCTCGAGAACGGCATCCTGGCCGGCTATCCCATGGTGGACCTGCGCGCGACCCTCATCGACGGCAGCTACCACGAGGTTGACTCCTCGGAGATGGCGTTCAAGATCGCGGGTTCCATGTGCGTGAAGGAGGCCGCCCGCAAGTCCGACCCCTGCCTGCTGGAGCCCGTCATGGAATTCGAGATCGTCTCGCCCGAGGAGTTCTTGGGTGACGTGATGGGTGACGTGACCGCACGCAGAGGCCGGATCGAGAACATCGACGAACGCGCGGGGCAGAAGTCGGTTCGCGTGATCGTGCCGCTGGCAGAGCTGTTCGGTTATGCAACCGAACTTCGCTCGCGCACCCAGGGACGCGCCTCGCACAGCCCCATGCAGTTGCACGCATACAACGAAGTTCCGGCGCAGGTCTCCAAGGAGATCATCGCCCGGGTGACAGGCGAGTAGGGAAGGAAGAAGACATGGCCAAGAAGAAGTTCGAGCGCACGAAGCCCCACGTGAATATCGGCACGATCGGGCATATCGACCACGGCAAGACCACGCTCACGGCGGCCATCACCAAGCGTCAGGCGGAGAAAGGCCTGGCCGACTTCACCCCGTTCGACCAGATCGACAAGGCTCCCGAGGAGCGCGAGCGCGGGATCACCATCGCCATCGCCCACGTGGAGTATGAGACCGAGAACCGGCACTACGCCCACGTCGACTGCCCCGGACATGCCGACTACGTGAAGAACATGATCACCGGTGCCGCGCAGATGGACGGCGCCATCCTGGTCGTCTCCGCGGCCGATGGCCCCATGCCCCAGACGCGTGAGCACGTGTTGCTGGCCCGCCAGGTCGGCGTGCCCTACGTCGTGGTCTTCCTCAACAAGGCAGACATGGTCGATGACCCTGAACTCTTGGACCTGGTCGAGCTGGAGGTTCGCGAGCTGCTCAGTGCCTACGAGTTCCCCGGCGACGACATCCCCGTGATCGTCGGCTCGGCGCTGAAGTCGCTGGAAGGCGACGAGGAATGGGGCAAGAAGATCGATGAACTCCTGGCGGCGTGCGACTCCTACATCCCCCTGCCCACCCGCGATGTGGACCTGCCGTTCCTGATGCCTATCGAGGACGTCTTCTCCATCACCGGCCGTGGCACGGTGGTGACCGGACGCGTCGAGCGCGGCAAGCTGGCCAAGATGAGCGAGATCGAGATCGTCGGCATCAAGCCCACGGTCAAGACCACGGCCACCGACCTGGAGATGTTCCGCAAGCTCCTGGATGAGGTGCAGGCCGGCGACAACGTGGGGATCCTGCTCCGCGGGATCGATAAGGATGACGTTGAGCGCGGCCAGGTCTTGGCCAAGCCCGGCTCCATCACCCCCCACACCAACTTCGATGCACAGGTCTACATCTTGAGTAAGGAAGAGGGTGGGCGGCACACACCGTTCTTCAACGGCTACCGCCCCCAGTTCTACTTCCGCACCACCGACGTCACCGGCTCGGCCACCCTGCCCGAAGGGGTGGAGATGGTCATGCCCGGTGACAACGTGGAGATGGTGGTCGAGTTGATCGCCCCCATCGCCATGGAGGAAAGCCTTCGGTTCGCCATCCGTGAGGGTGGACGCACCGTCGGCGCCGGGCGCGTGACCAAGGTCCTGAAGTAACCGAGAAGAAGGAAGAGGCGTCGGATGGCAGGTCCCAAGATCCGCATAAAGCTCCGGGCCTACGACCACCGGATGTTGGACGTGGCTGCTCGCGATATCGTCGAGCACGTCACCCGCACCGGGGCGAAGGTCGTCGGTCCGGTGCCGCTGCCGACCGAGCGCAATATCTACACGGTGATTCGGTCCCCGCACAAGTACAAGGATTCGCGCGAGCACTTCCAGATGCTCACGCACAAGCGGGTTATCGACATCGTCGACGCAACCTCCAAGACGGTCCAGGAGCTCCAACGCCTGAACCTGTCTGCCGGGGTGGATATCGAGATCAAACTATGACGAAGGGCATCTTGGGCGAGAAGCTGGGCATGACCCAGATCTTCGAGGCGACGCGGGCCATCCCCGTGACGGTCGTGCTCGCCGGCCCGTGCGTCGTGACCCAGGTCAAGTCGCAAGAGACCGACGGCTACGACGCGGTCCAACTGGCCTTCGGTTCGTCGCGCCCCAAGGACGTGACGAAGCCGATGAAGGGTCATTTCGACAAGGCAGGTACCGAAGGCGGGCGCCACGTGGTCGAACTGCGCACCGATGACGCGTCCTCCTACATCCCCGGACAGGAATTACGCGCCGATGTGTTCGCCGCGGGAGACCGGGTGGACGTGGTCGGTGTGTCCAAGGGCAAGGGGTTCAGCGGGGTCATGAAGCGCCACGGATTCTCGGGTTTGGGAGCGGGCCACGGCGTGCAGAAGAAGCACCGTTCGCCGGGCTCGATCGGGGCATGTGCCACTCCCAGCCGTGTGTTCAAGGGCATGCGGATGGCCGGACACGCGGGTAACCAGCGGGTGACCATCCTCAACCTGGAGATCGTGCAGGCGGACCCGGAGCGGAACCTACTGCTGGTCCGCGGCGCCATCCCCGGCCCCAACGGTGGGCTCGTCATGGTTCGCTCGGCGGTCAAGGCTCCGGCTGGGAAGGGGGCCTGATGGCGAGCATCGACATCTTGAACGCCTCCGGGAAGAAGTCCGGTAGCCGCGATCTCTCCGCCGACATCTTCGAAAGCGACGTGAACATCCCCCTGATGCACCAGGTGGTCGTGGCCGGCCTGGCCGGCCTTCGCGCGGGGACCCACAGCACGAAGACCCGTGGGGATGTCCGAGGCGGCGGCAAGAAGCCCTGGCGTCAGAAGGGCACCGGCCGCGCCCGGCAGGGGTCCATCCGCTCACCCCAGTGGGTCGGCGGCGGCATCGCGCACGGCCCGCACCCGCACGAGCATGATCAGCGCATCAACAAGAAGATGCGTAAGGGTGCGCTTCGATCGGCGCTGACCGACGCGTTGACCAGCGGCAAGCTCGCCATCATCGACCAGGTCACCTTCGACGAACCCAAGACCAAGCAAGCGATTGAACTTCTCGGCTCGTTGGAGCTGGAGGGGCGCGTGTTGGTCGTCTTGGATCAGCCGACGCAGGGCGGTGCGCTGGAGAAGTCCTTCCGCAACGTCCAGCGCGTGCGGGTCGCCTACGCGAAAGGTCTAGGGACCTACGACGTCCTCCTGGCCGACCGGGTGCTCCTCACCGCCGCTGCACTCGACGTGATCGAGGGGGTGGCGAAGTGAAGTCGCATCGTGACGTCATCATCCGCCCCGTCGTGTCGGAGAAGTCCTACGCCGGCATCGACCACAACACGTACACGTTCCTGGTGGATCCGCGTTCGAACAAGACCGAGATCAAGGAGGCCGTCCAGAAGATCTGGGACGTCCGTGTCACATCGGTGAACACGTTGAACCGTCAGGGCAAGACCAAGCGGCGCGGCTACACGAAGGGCAAGCGGCCCGACGAGAAGCGCGCCATCGTCACCCTCGCCGAGGGCGACGCGATCGAGATCTTCGAGGGCGGGAAATAATGGGCGTTCGTAAGTACAAGCCGACCACACCGGGACGTCGAGGCGCCAGCGTCTCCACGTTCGAGGAGATCACCCGCTCCAAGCCGGAGCGTTCGCTGGTGGTCAAGGGGCGCAACAAGGCCGGGCACAACGTCCACGGCCGGATCACCGCGCGCCACCACGGCGGGGGTAACAAGAACCGCTACCGGCTCATCGACTTCCGCAGGAACAAGGATGGCGTGCCGGCCAAGGTCGCGCACATCGAATACGACCCTAACCGGAGCGCACGGATCGCCCTGCTCCACTACGCGGACGGGGAGAAGCGCTACATCCTTGCGCCCCAAGGCGTTGTGCAGGGCGATGCGATCATGTCCGGCGCCGATGCGGAGATCCGGCCGGGGAACTCACTTCCTCTGCGCAACATCCCGGTCGGTACCGTCATCCACGCGATCGAACTCAAGCCCGGTGGTGGTGCGAAGCTCGCGCGGTCCGCGGGGACCAGCATCCAGCTCATGGCGAAGGAGGGGACCATGGCCACCGTGCGTCTTCCCAGCGGAGAGATGCGGATGATCCAGGCGGCCTGCAAAGCCACGGTCGGTTCCGTGGGCAACCCCGAGCACGAACTGATCTCTCTGGGCAAGGCCGGTCGCGCCCGGTGGAAGAACAAGCGTCCGTCCGTTCGAGGTGTGGCGATGAACCCCGTCGACCACCCGCTGGGCGGCGGTGAGG
This sequence comes from Actinomycetota bacterium, assembly GCA_043750215.1. GTDB lineage: Bacteria > Actinomycetota > UBA4738 > UBA4738 > HRBIN12 > JANXVR01. The sequence continues at coordinate 15,660 of JAYVBZ010000027.1, read as the reverse complement.
GCAAGTCCTCCGGCGGGCGCCACCCGACGTCGCCGTGGGGGAAGAAGGAAGGCCGTACTCGGAACAAGAAGAAGGCCTCGAGCAAGTACATCGTTCGTCGCCGCGGAAAGGGGCGTGGCTAGATGCCCAGGTCAGTCAAGAAGGGTCCATTCGTCGATGAGCATCTCAGCGTGAAGATCGACCAGATGAACAAGAAGGGCGAGAAGCAGGTCATCAAGACCTGGTCGCGCCGTTCCACCATCGTGCCCGAGATGCTCGGTCACACGCTGGCCGTGCACGATGGTCGCAAACACGTGCCGGTGTTCATCTCCGAATCCATGGTTGGGCACAAGCTCGGCGAGTTCTCACCCACACGCACGTTCCGGAGCCACGCGAAGGACGAGCGTAGGACGGGAGCGCGGTAGATGGATGCCCGGGCCACGATGAAGCACGTCCGAACCTCGCCGCGCAAGATGCGGCGCGTGGTGGACCTCATCCGAGGCCACCACGTGGTCGAGGCGCAGCGCATCCTACGGTTCTCGCCGCTGGGTGCATCCAAAGATGTGGACAAGCTCCTGAAGTCAGCTATCGCGAACGCCGAGCAGCAGCCCGGCATCATCTCCGACAATCTGGTCGTCACCCGAGCCTGGGTAGACGAAGGGCCGACATTGAAGCGGTTCCGTCCGCGCGCCTACGGCCGCGCGACGCAGATCCGCAAGCGCACGTCACACGTGACCCTGGTGGTCACGCCGATGGGAGAGGAACGCTAGTGGGTCACAAGGTCAACCCGTACGGGTTCCGCCTGGGGGTCATCTACCCCTGGAAGTCCAATTGGTTCGCCGACCGCGACTACGCGGAGCAGCTCCACGAGGACATCTGGATCCGCACGCATATCCGCGAACGGCTGAACCGAGCCGGTATCTCCAGCATCGACATCGAACGCAAGGGCGACCAGATCTGGGTGTTCATCCGCACGGCCCGCCCCGGCATCGTCATCGGCCGCAAGGGCGCAGAGGTAGATCGCCTGCGCAAGGACATCGAGCGGTTCACCAAGAAGCGCGTCGACGTCAAGGTGGAGGACATGAACCAGGCTGCCAGCGAGTCCCGTCCTGAAACGGATGCGGCGCTCCTTGCCCAAGGCGTTGCCGAACAGCTGGCCGGCCGTGTCGCGTTCCGTCGTGCCATGCGTCGTGCCGTGCAGACCGCGATGCGATCGGGCGCCCTGGGCGTCAGGGTGGCCGCAGCGGGCCGGCTTGGTGGGGCCGAGATGGGTCGCAAGGAGTGGTACCGCGAGGGACGCGTTCCCTTGCACACCCTTCGCGCCAAGGTGGACTTCGGAACCGCGGAGGCAAAGACCACGTTCGGCGTCTGCGGCGTGAAGGTGTGGGTCTACCACGGCGACCAGGTGCCCCACCGCGAGCAGGAGACCGAACGCGCACTCGCACGGGCCCACGCGCGCGCTACGACCACGCCCGCTACCCCTGCGACGCCCGCCGCGCCCGCAGCCCCAGCCGCGCCCGCTACCCCAGCCGCGCCCGCCGCCGGGCAGGACGTTGAGCCCGCCACGAGGCTTGCCGCCGTCGGTGCCGTGACCGAGTCAACGACCGACGCGCCCGTGATCGAAACGGCTGTTGAGCCCACCACGGAGGGCGAGGCCTGATGCTCGCTCCGAAGAAGGTCAAGCACCGCAAGGTGCACCGCGGGAACATGCGGGGCAAGGCCAAGGGGCACACCGAGATCCAGTACGGCGATTTCGGGCTGGTCGCACTGGAGCCTGCGTGGATCACCAACCGGCAGATCGAGTCGGCTCGTGTCGCTATCACGCGGCACATCAAGCGTGGTGGGAAGGTGTGGATCACCATCTTTCCCGACAAGCCGTACACGAAGAAGCCGGCCGAGACCCGGATGGGCTCGGGCAAAGGCAATCCCGAAGGCTGGGTCGCCGTGGTGAAGCCCGGCAGGATCATGTTCGAACTCGCCGGGGTTCCTGAGGATCTCGCGCGTTCGGCGATGCTCCGCGCGCAGCACAAGCTGCCGATCAAGACCAAGTTCATCAGCAGGGTGGGAGAGTAGATGCCCAGCAAGGCTGCAGAGCTGCGAGAGCTGCCAACCGACGAGCTGCTCGCGCGCGTGGATTCCTCTAAGGAGGAGTTGTTCAACCTGCGCTTCCAGCTGGCGACGGGCCAGCTGGACAACCCCTCACGGCTGAAGAAGGTACGACACGAGGTGGCGCGTATCGCCACCGTGCTCCGCGAACGCGATATCGAGCTCGAGCTCGACGCGATCGCGGTAGAGGAGGACAAGTGAGTAGCGAGCAGAGCATCACCACGGAGCGCGGGCGCCGAAAGGTTCGTACGGGCGTCGTGGTCTCGGACAAGATGGACAAGACCGTCTTGATCCGCATCGACCGCCAGGTCCGCCACGCCCTGTACGGCAAGACCGTGAAGCGTTCAACGAAGCTCGCGGCGCACGACGAGGCGAATGATGCGCACGTGGGCGACACCGTTCGCGTGATGGAAACCCGACCGCTCAGCAAGTCCAAGCGCTGGCGGGTCGTGGAGATCGTGGAGCGGGCGAAGTGATCCAGCAAGAATCGCGCTGCAAGGTGGCGGACAACACGGGGGCCAAAGAGGTCCTCTGCATCCGCGTGCTCGGCGGCTCCGGACGCCGCTACGCGGGCCTGGGCGACGTTATCGTCGGCACCGTGAAAGACGCCCTGCCGGGTGGCGGGGTCAAGAAGGGCGAGGTGGTCAAGGCGGTTGTCGTGCGCACTGCGAAGGAGCGCCGCCGCCCCGACGGGTCCTACATCCGCTTCGATGACAACGCCGTGGTGCTCATCAACGACCAGAAGAACCCCCGCGGGACCCGCATCTTCGGGCCGGTCGCGCGAGAACTGCGCGAGAAGAAGTTCATGAAGATCATCTCGCTTGCACCGGAGGTGCTCTGACATGCCCGGTTTGAACATCAAGAAGGACGACATGGTTCGCGTCATGACCGGCAAAGACCGGGGCAAGGAAGGGCGCGTGGTGCGTGTACTCCCCGGAAAGGGCCGGATCATGGTTGACGGGGTCGCGCTGGCGAAGAAGCATGCCCGTACGCAAGGGAAACGCTCCTCAGGAGGCCAGCAGCTCCAGCAGGGCGGCATCATCGACGTGGAGATGTTCGTCGATGTCTCCAACGTCCAGATCGTCTGCGGGAAGTGCAACCAGCCCACCCGCGTCGGCAACAAACTCAACGATGACGGCGCCAAGGTGCGCATCTGTAGGAAATGCGAGGCGGATCTGTGAGCGACTACATGCCTCGGCAGAAGGAGCGGTTCGTTACGACGCTTCGCCCTGCCCTGAAGGAGGAGCTCGGCCTCTCCAACATCATGCAGGTGCCCCGCTTGGATAAGATCGCCATCAACATGGGCGTGGGCGAGGCCGTGAAGGACGGTCGTATGCTTGAAGCGGCCGTCGCGGACCTCACGATCATCGCCGGCCAGAAGCCGGTGGTCACGAAGGCCCGGAAGTCCATCGCAGGGTTCAAGCTCCGCGAAGGCCAGGCCATCGGCGTGAAGGTGACGCTTCGAGGCGATCGGATGTGGGAGTTCTTGGACAGGCTCGTGTCGCTGGCCCTCCCAAGGATCCGGGACTTCCGAGGCTTGAACGCGAAGGCGTTCGACGGTCACGGCAACTACACGATCGGTATCACGGAGCAGTTGATCTTCCCGGAGATCGACTACGACAAGGTGGGTGATGTTCGCGGGATGGACATCACGATCGTAACCACCGCGACCAACGACGACGAAGGACGTGCCCTGCTCGTGGCTCTCGGGTTCCCGTTCGCGGGGCTCGATCCCGTCACGAAGGCAGGGTGAGCTGGGGCTTCACCCCAGCAGGGAGACGACATGGCGAAGAAGGCACTGAAGAATAAGCAGCTCAAGCAGCCGAAGTTTCGGGTGCAGGCGTACACGCGCTGTCAGCGGTGTGGGCGTCCGCGTGCCGTGTACAAGAAGTTCCTGCTCTGTCGGGTGTGCTTCCGCGAACTCGCGCATCTGGGCGAACTGCCGGGGGTGACCAAAGCATCATGGTGACCAATCTGACCAGCAAAGCGGTAGCTAAGAAGTTCTCATCGAACATCTCGGACCCGGTCGCGGACCTGCTCACGCGGATCCGTAACTCGAACCTGGCCTACAAGGACGAGCTCTTCGCTCCCGCCTCGAAGCAGAACGACGCCGTCCTGAAGATCCTGGTGACCGAAGGGTTCATCGAGTCCTACGGTCGAGAGGGCGAAGGCGTGCACCAGTCCTTCCGGATCTACCTGAAATATGGAGCCAAGCGCCAGAGGGCCATCACCGGTCTCAAGCGCATATCCAAGCCCGGCCGCAGGATCTACCGCGGCCGGGGCGACCTGCCACGGGTGCTCGGCGGGCTCGGCATCGCGATCGTCTCGACGTCCCAGGGCGTCATGACGGACCGTGAGGCCTCCCGCAAGCGCATCGGTGGCGAGATCCTGGCCTACGTGTGGTGATGAGATGAGTCGGATCGGAAAGCAGCCCATCAACCTGCCGGGTGGCGTAGATGTCGCCGTGGCCGAGGGCAACCTGGTGACGGTCAAAGGCCCGCGGGGCTCGCTCACCCAACCCATGCATCCGGACATGCGCATCCTCATCGAGGACGGTCTGGCTCGTGTCGAACGACCCGACGACGAGGCGTTCCACCGTAGCCTGCACGGCCTTACCCGCTCGCTCCTGGCCAATATGGTCGAAGGCGTAACCAACGGGTTCGAGAAGCGCCTGCAGATCATCGGCGTGGGCTACCGTGCCGCCCTCAAGGGCAAGGATCTAGAGGTCCAGGCCGGCTATTCGCATCCCGTGATGGTCGAAGTGCCGGAAGGTATCGAGTTCGAAGTGCCGATCCCTACATCTATCGTGGTGCGCGGCAACGACAAGCAGGCGGTCGGCGAGATCGCCGCGAAGATCCGCAAGATCCGTAAGCCCGAGCCGTACAAGGGCAAGGGCATCCGGTATGAAGGCGAATACGTACGGAAGAAGGCCGGTAAGGCCGCGAAGGGTGGTGCCTGATGGACGCGAAGACCAAGCATGAGGCCCGCGTTCGTCGGCACGCTCGCGTACGCAAGAAGGTCAAGGGCAGCACAGAGCGCCCGCGCCTGGCGGTGTTCCGTTCGAACCGTCATATCTATGCGCAGCTCATCGACGACGTCCAGCACTCCACGGTCGTCTCCGCTTCCGACCGTGAGGTCAAAGGCGTCGACCCCACAGCGCGGGCGAAGGCAGTCGGGGAGTTGATCGCGAGCCGCGCCAAGGAGGCCGGCATCGAGCGTGTCGTGTTCGACCGCGGCGGACGGCTGTACCACGGCCGTGTTGCCGCGCTCGCCGACGGCGCGCGTGAGGGAGGACTGCAGATCTGATGCAACGTTATGGCGCACGACAGGACGACAGGAGCCCGTTCGAAGAGCGGGTCATCTCGATCAACCGCGTCTCCAAGGTGGTCAAGGGTGGCCGCCGATTCTCATTCGCTGCTCTGGTGGTCGTCGGTGACGGCGCGGGGCGCGTCGGCGTCGGGTACGGCAAAGCCAAGGAGGTGCCTGCGGCTATCGCCAAGGGCGTCGAGGAGGCTCGCCGCAAGATGTTCGAAGTCCCGATGATGGGGACCACGATCCCGCATGAGGTGATCGGTGTGGCCGGGGCCGGCAAGGTGCTGCTCAAGCCCGCCGCTCCCGGGACCGGGGTCATCGCGGGCGGTGCCGTCCGCGCGCTCATCGAGTGCTCAGGCATCAAAGACATCCTTTCCAAGTCCATGGGCTCCTCCAACCAGATCAACATCCTCAAGGCGGCGGTGCAGGGTCTTCACGACCTCCGTAAGCCCCAGCAAGTGGCGACCTTGCGAGGGCGTGACGTGCATCAGGTGGCGCCCAAGCCCATGGTCCAGGCTGTGGCAGCGGCTGAAGCGAAGATGAGCGCCAAGCGCGCCGAACAACTCGAGCAGGCCTACACCGACCCGGGCCCGAACCAGGGTCCGCGCGGCGGCCAACCCCGGGGAGGCCGTCGATGAAGCTGAAAGTCACGCAGCGCCGTAGCGTTATCGACCGGCCGCAGGATCAGAAGGACACTGTGCGCCGGCTCGGTCTGCACCGCATCAACGATTCGATCGTCAAGGACGACAACCCCGGCGTTCGGGGGATGATCGCGAAGGTTCAGCATCTGGTCACCGTGGAAGAGGTAGAAGGATGAAACTCCATCACCTGAAGCCCGCCGAGGGCTCGAAGAAGGACAAGAAGCGGGTGGGCCGCGGCCGTGCTGGGGTGCGCGGCAAGACCGCCGGCCGCGGCACGAAGGGGACGGGTGCGCGCAAGAACGTGCCCGCGTACTTCGAGGGCGGTCAGATGCCCTTGCAACGCCGGGTTCCCAAGCTCAAGGGGTTCACGAACCCCAGCCGGGTCGAGTACGCCGCGGTGAACGTGGAGGTCCTCAGCAAGTACTTCGCATCCGGCGAAGTCACCCCCGAGGCGCTCCTGGCCCATGGCTTGGTCCGCAAGGGCCGGCCGGTGAAGATCCTGGCGCGCGGGGACATCGATCACGCGCTCACGGTCAGAGCCCACGCCTTCTCCGACACCGCCAAAGCGAAGATCGAGGCGGCTGGGGGAACGGTCGAGCTTGTCAGCTAAGGGAAAGGTAGAGTAAGCCACCGTGCTGAAGGCCTTCCTCAACGCGTTCCGGGTCCCGGACCTTCGCAAGAAGATCCTGTTCACGCTGGCCATGGTCGCTGTCTACCGGTTCGGTTCCTACGTGCCGGTCCCGGTGGTTAACCTCAAGAGCCTCCAGAGCCAGACCAGCAGCGGGTTCCTGGCTTACCTGGACCTGTTCTCGGGAGGCGGCTTGGGCCGCATGGCGGTCTTCGGGCTGGGGATCATGCCGTACATCACCAGCTCGATCATCATGCAGTTGCTCACGGTCGCCATCCCGAAGCTCCAACAGTGGCAGGACGAAGGCGAGAGCGGCACCAAGAAGATCACGCAGTGGACCCGGTACCTCACCGTGGTGCTGGCCCTGCTGCAGTCGACCGGGCTGGTGTTCCTCTTCCACAACGCGTCCGCCTCGAACGGCAACATCAACATCTTCCCGGCCGGTACGTTCACCTTCCCGAACCTGGCGCTCATCGTGCTCACCTTGACTACGGGGACCGCGGTCGTCATGTGGCTGGGTGAGCTGATCACCCAACGGGGTATCGGCAACGGGATGTCCATCCTCATCTTCGCCAGCATCATCTCCAGACTCCCTTCCCAGGGGAACGCCATCCTGCTGCAGGGACACGCGGTGAAGTTCACCGCCGTGTTGCTCATAGCCCTGGGGATCATCGTGTCCGTCGTGTTCATCGATCAGGGACAGCGGCGCATCCCCGTGCAATACGCGAAGAGGGTGGTCGGCCGAAAGATGACCAGCGGAGGCAGCACGTACCTCCCGCTGAAGGTGAACCAGGCCGGTGTGATCCCGATCATCTTCGCGACCTCAGTGCTCTATTTCCCCACGCTGATGGCCAGCGTCTATCACGCCGCGTGGTTCCAGAACCTGGTGAGCAACCACTTCAATAACACCGCCGACCCGGTGTACATGCTCACGCTTACGGGCCTGATCGTGTTCTTCGCGTACTTCTACACGGCGATCCAGTTCGACCCCGTCCGCACGGCCGACCAACTTCGGAAGCAAGGCGGGTTCATCCCCGGGATCCGGCCCGGGCCTCCGACCGCTTCCTATCTGAACTCCATCCTGGTGCGGATCACCCTGCCCGGGTCGTTGTTCCTGGCAGCCATCGCGCTGGTCCCTTCGGTGGTCTTCGCGCTGTGGTCGTTCAAGCAGTTCCCGTTCGGTGGGACATCGATCTTGATCGTGGTCGGCGTGGCCCTTGAGACGATGAAGCAGATCGAAGCGCAGCTCCAGATGCGCCACTACGAGGGTTTCCTCAAGTAGCCATGCGTCTGGTGCTCCTTGGCCCTCCCGGCGCCGGCAAGGGGACGCAGGGACAGCGTCTGGCCCAACGGTTCGACATCCCGCAGATCTCCACGGGCGACACGCTCCGTGCCTACGTCCAGGACGGCACCGCGCTGGGCGTGAAGGCGCGTGGGTTCATGGATCGCGGTGAGTACGTGCCCGATGAGGTTGTGGTCGAGATGGTCATGGACCGCCTCCGAGAAGACGACGCGCAGAAAGGGTTCATCCTGGACGGATTCCCTCGGACTGCCCGCCAGGCGCTCGCGCTCGAGGAGGCGTTGGCGCGCGCGGGCCGACCGCTCGCGGCCGTCCTCAAGTTCTCCATCAGCGATCAGATGGCCGTGCGACGTCTGGTGAGCCGGTGGACCTGTCCGAACTGCAAGCGGACGTTCAACGCCGAGTTCATCCCGCCTGCCGCAGAAGGCATCTGCGACACGTGCGGATACCGGCTAGAACGCCGAGCGGACGACGATGAGCTCACCATCCTTCGTCGTCTCGCGGTGTACCGGGAGCAGACCGAGCCGCTGGAGGCGTTCTACCGTGAACGCGATCTCCTGCACGAGATCGATGCGCAGGCCCCGGAAGAGACCGTCCTGGAGAGAACCCTCAGCGCATTGGCTCCCATCTCATGATCATCCTGAAATCCGCGCAAGAGCTCGAGAAGATGCGTCGGGCGGGCCGGATCGTCGCGGGGACGATCAACGCGGTCTTGGCGAAGGTCGCTCCGGGACGAACCACAGAGGATCTGGACCGCGTGGCCGCGACCTATATACATGATCAAGGTGCGACGCCCTCGTTCCTGGGCTACCGCGGGTCGTTCACGAAGACCATCTGCGCCTCGATCAACGACGAGATCGTGCACGGCATCCCATCGAAGCGGCGCAAGATCGCGGAGGGCGACCTCGTGTCCCTTGACTTCGGTGCCGTCTGGGAGGGCTTCCATGCCGACTCGGCGGTCACGGTGTTCGCCGGGGGAGTAGCGCGGGACGCAGACGCCGAGCGTCTGGTGCGAACCACGGAACGTGCGCTCGCCAACGCCATCGAAACGATCCGTCCTGGTGGCCGGTTGTCCGATATCGGCGCCGCGGTCGAACGCGCTGCCACAGCCCAGGGTCTGGGGATCGTCCGTGAGTACGGGGGCCACGGCATCGGCCGTGCTCTCCACGAGGACCCGTTCATCCCGAACTTCGGGAAGGCGGGGCGCGGCCCCTATCTGCGCCCCGGCCTGGTCATCGCCGTGGAACCCATGCTGAATCTGGGCGGAGACGGCACGAGAACCCTGGACGATGGATGGACCGTGGTCACCGAGGACGGGTCACTCTCGGCCCATTTCGAACACACGATCGCCGTGACGGACGATGGTCACGAGGTCCTCACGGCCCGTGACTGAGGGTCGGCTGATAACGCGCGCTCCCGCAGCGTGGACGGTGGTGTCTCAGTTTGAATAAATCGCGACTCGCTACGAGATTCGGTAGTGGGTCAGTTTGAGTCAAGGGCTCGTCTGCGGGTAAAGAGCGCCGCAAGAGAAATGACCAAGAGCAGTAGGACGGTGGTCACCAGAACAATGCGGATCGTCGGTCCATACCAACCAGGGGAAACGGGCACGTCCCCGCATCCGATCACCACTGGTCCGGCGCAATGGGGCTTGGGTCTTCCCAAGAGAAAGAGCACGGGCAACGACAGGAAGCCCATGACGGCCAACCGGCGGAGTATCTTCACCACCCGGCGAGCGTAGCCCGGCAGGGGTAGGGCGGGCAACCGGCGCAGGGCTAGAACAGGTGTTGGTGGTGTCTCAGAACTGAGACACCACCGCGTGGACGGTACACACGGACTGCCCGTATACTCCGTGGTCGCCCCGCTTGGAGGTCTGCGTTTGCTGGCCACGGCGCGGAGGCGAACCCGTTCTAAGGAATCAGCCGGAGCTTGCCGAAGAAAGACGCTATCGAGGTAGAGGGGACGGTCGTCGAGCCGTTGCCCAACGCCATGTTCCGGGTGAAGCTGGACAACGATCATCTGGTTCTGGCCCATATCTCGGGGAAGATGCGGATGCACTACATTCGGATCCTCCCGGGAGACAGGGTTCTAGTGGAACTGTCGCCCTACGACCTCACCCGAGGCCGTGTGGTGTACCGCTACAAGTGAGAGGTTCGAGATGAAGGTCCGTCCGTCGGTGAAGAAGATCTGCGACAAGTGCCGCGTGATCCGCAGGCGTGGACGGATCCTGGTCATCTGCCCGAACCCGCGACACAAGCAGCGCCAAGGCTGAGGAAAGGGAACCTGTAGATGGCACGGATCGCCGGAGTTGACCTCCCCCGCGACAAGCGGCTGCACATCGGGCTGACCTACATCTACGGCGTGGGCACCACGTCCGCGGAACAGATCGTCGCCGGGACCGGTATCGACCCAGCGACGAAGGTCCGTGACCTTTCCGAAGAGGAAGTCCTGAAGATCCGCGACTTCATCGACAAGAACCTGAAGGTCGAAGGGGACCTTCGCCGCGAAGTGGCGCAGGACATCAAGCGGAAGATCGAGATCGGCTGTTATCAAGGCGTGCGCCACCGTCGTGGCCTCCCCGTCCGAGGACAGCGCACGCACACCAATGCGCGCACCCGCAAGGGGCCGAAGAAGGCCATCGCCGGCAAGAAGAAAGCCGCGAAGAAGTAAGGGAGCCCCACCAACATGGCGAAGCCCAAGACCAAGAAGACCAAGCGCCGGGAGAAGAAGAACGTCATCCACGGCCAGGCTCACATCAAGTCGACGTTCAACAACACCATCGTGACCATCACCGACCTGCAGGGGAATACCCTCTCCTGGGCCAGCGCGGGCAACGTGGGATTCAAAGGGTCTCGCAAGTCCACGCCGTTCGCTGCGCAGCTGGCCGCCGAGGCGGCCGCTCGCCGCGCGCAGGAGCACGGAGTGCAGAAGGTCGATGTGTTCGTCAAGGGACCCGGTTCCGGTCGAGAGACCGCGATCCGTTCGCTGGCCGCCAGCGGACTCGAGATCTCCGGGATCATGGACATGACGCCGGTGCCCCATAACGGGTGCCGGCCTCGCAAGCGCCGCCGCGTGTAGGGCGGAGACCATCCCGGGCGCGTTCCGGGAAACGTGGATCGGGACGTTCCCGTTCGGCGAGAACCATCGAGGGTGGGGTAGTTGTGGATGATCCCCCGCCGGAGGAGGACACACGTTGTTCATCGTCGCCAGACCTGAGATCACTGAGGACGTCATCAGTCCCACGCGTTCCAAGTTCGCGATCGAGCCGTTGGAGCCGGGGTTCGGCTACACCGTCGGCAACTCACTTCGCCGGACATTGCTGTCGTCTATCCCTGGCGCGGCGATCAGCGCGGTTCGGATCGACGGCGTCCTGCACGAGTTCTCAACCATCCCGAAGGTCACGGAGGACGTCACCGACATCATCCTGAACCTGAAGAACCTGGTGGTCAGTTCGGAACTGGAGGAACCCACCACCGTGTACCTCAAGGCCAAGGGCCCCGCCGAGGTCACCGCCGGTGACGTGGCTCCGCCCGCCGGCGTCGAGATCCTGAACGCCGATCTGCACATCGCGACACTGGGCAAGGGAGCATCTCTGGAGATGGAGATGACCGTTGAGCGTGGGGTCGGCTACCGCATGGCCGACAAGAACAAGAAGTCTCGCGATCCGATCGGCGTCATCCCGGTCGACTCGATCTTCTCGCCCGTGCGCAAGGTCAGTTACGCGGTCGAGAACACGCGGGTCGAGCAGATGACCGACCGTGACCGTCTGATCCTAGACGTCGAGACCGACGGCTCCATCTCTCCGCGAGAAGCGGTGGCTTCTGCCGGGGGAACGCTCCTAGAGCTGGTCAACCTCTTCTCCGAGCTGGCAGACGCCGCTTCGGTGACGGTTGGCCCCGCCGAGGACGAGGAGCTCCCGGGTGACTACCAGATCACGATCGAGGAGCTGAACCTGTCGGTTCGTTCCTACAACTGCCTGAAGCGCGAGGGTGTCAACACGGTCGGCGATGTGGTGCTCAAGTCGGAGGCGGAGCTCATGGACATCCGCAACTTCGGACAGAAGTCCATCGACGAGGTGAAGGCCAAGCTCGAAGAGCTGGGTCTGGGCCTTCGAGAGGAGTGAGCTAGGTGCCGAAGCCGAAGAAGGGTGCGCGCCTGGGCTCGAACCCAGGCCACCAGAAGCTCCTGCTCTCCACGCTGGCCAAGCAGCTCTTCGTGCATGAGTCCATCGAGACCACCGAGGCGAAGGCCAAGATGCTGCGTCCCTACGCGGAGAAGCTCATCACCTTCGCCAAGCGCGGCGATCTCGCCGCGCGGCGAGAGGTCCTGAAGGACATCCCGGACCGCGACGTGGTGGCCCGGCTCTTCCACGAGATCGCGCCTCGGTTCGCCGAACGCCAAGGTGGGTACCTCCGCATCATGAAGCTGGAGCCTCGCATGGGCGACGGCGCGGCGATGGCCCGGATCGAACTGGTGGAGCGCGGCCAGTAGCATCGACCGAATCACTGCGTTCGAAGGCCGGGGTGACGCCCCGGCCTTCGTGCTTCTGCGGGCAGCTGACGGACGGTCCTGTGTCCCCTAGGCTCCGGTCGTGGCCACGGTGCGGCTGGACATCGCGTACGACGGGACGGCCTTCCGGGGGTGGGCCTCCCAGCGGCGACCGGCGATCCGCACGATCGAGGCGGAACTGACCGGACATCTGGAACGCGTACTTCAGGAACCGGTGAAGTTATCCGTGGCCGGGCGCACCGATGCCGGCGTGCACGCACTGGGCCAGGTGGCGTCGTTCGTCACGCATACGCGGGTGACGCCGGAGCGCATGGGCCTGGCGCTGAACGCGGTCTTGGCCCCCGAAGTCGTGATCACTCGGGCGGGGTATGCCCCCGCGGGGTTCGACGCGCGATTCTCCGCCACGTCGCGCTCCTACCGTTACGTCATCCGACCGGCTGAGGTCTCCGATCCGTTCGCTGGGCGCTACGAGTGGCACAGACCGAAACCGCTCAGGCTTACGCCGATGCGGGAGGCCGCAGGCTATCTGATCGGGGAGCACGACTTCACCACGTTCTGCCGCCATCCGGGGGTGGGGAAGTCCACGGTGCGCGATCTTCGGCGTCTGACCATCTCTGCCGAAGGAGGCGTGGTCGTCATGGGGTTTCGCGCGAATGCGTTCCTGCACCAGATGGTTCGGGCCGTCGTCGGCACCCTGGTGATGGTCGGTGAGGACCGGATCCCCGCCTCGCAGGTGGCGCATATGCTTGCCGAACGAGATCGGACCGGGACGCCGAACGTTGCCCCCGCTGCCGGTCTCACGCTGGAAGGGGTGACCTACGGCCGTAGATAGATCTGGCAGGAGCGCCCCTGAGCTGCGTTTTGACGCTCGCCGGGCCTAGCCCGTATCCTGGTGCGTCGGCTCTTCGCGGGCCGACCCTTTCACGATGAAGACCTACTCTCCGAAGCCTGAGCATATCGAGCACCGCTGGTACGTCATCGACGCCAGCGGGCTGGTGCTTGGGCGCCTGGCGTCGGAGGTCGCAGCTATCTTGCGGGGCAAGCACAAGCCCATCTACGCGCCCCACATGGACTGCGGTGACAACGTCATCGTCACCAACGCCAGCCTCATCGAACTGACCGGCGGCAAGGAGCTGAAGAAGTCGGCCTACCGTCACTCCGGCTACCCGGGCGGCATCAAGGAGACGAAGTACGGAAAGCTCCTGGCAGAGAAGCCGGCCTTCGTGATCGAGAAAGCCGTGAAGGGGATGCTCCCGCACAACCGCCTGGGCCGTGAGCTGATCCGGAAGCTCCACGTGGTCCCGGGCGCCGAACACGCCCACGCCGCGCAGAAGCCTGAGCCCTACACGCTGGGTCAGCCGCCGCTCTGGGAGGGCATCCCAGCGCCCAAGCCCAAGCCCGCACGTAACCCTAAGAAGGCCCCGGCCACCAAGGCGGAGGCCCCAGGCGAGACGGTCGCCCCTGCGGCCAAGAAGACCACTGCCAAGAAGACCACTGCCAAGAAGCCGACCTCAGCAAAGACGACCGCGGCGCGCAAGCCCGCTGCCAAGAAGGAGTCGTAAGTGGCTACAACCGTGAAGGCCATCACCGGACGACGCAAGGAGGCCGTGGCGCGGGTGCGCATGGTGCCCGGAAGCGGCAACTTCCTGGTCAACGGCCGTCCGTTGGACGAGTACTTCCCAACCCGCGTACACCGCATGGTGGCCTTGGCGCCGCTCAAGCTTCTTGGCCGCGAGAAGGAGTTCGACGTCAGCGCTGCAGTCAAGGGTGGCGGCATCGCCGGTCAGGCCGGTGCCATCAGACTCGGTATCGCTCGCTCGCTCCTGGAGATGGATCCGGAACTCCGCGGACAGCTGAAAGCCGAAGGGTTCCTCACGCGTGATGCACGCGAGAAGGAACGTCGGAAGTATGGGCTGAAGAAGGCTCGCAAGGCGCCGCAGTACTCGAAGCGCTAGACAGGATCTGCGGCGTCCGCCGCCCCGTTATCTGCACCCTCGTCGTCTTCAGGTAGTTCGTCGATGGCGAACGCACCCGAGGCGATAGCGTCCACGACGGCCCTCGCGGTCGATTCGGACTCCTGGGGAACCCAAAGGTAGACCGGGCCTGCGTGGTACGGGCCGCCGCCTTCGCCCTTCAGCATGACGGGGATCCCCTCCGCTTCCAAACGGCCCCGCATGAGCTCTCCCATGAAGGCATCCCCCGAGGAGAAGATGCGGACCAGCGAACCGTCGGCCATGCGAGCATGGTCCCACAGCGGCCAGGGGAGCGTGCGCCCAGCAGGGGCCGCCAAGCCCCTGCTGGGGGCAAGACGGGAGCTAGCAGCAGTCTGGCGGGCAGCCTTCCTGCGGACAGCACGGGTCCAACAGCATCGTCATCGGGAACACCCCCTTCCTGTGGGCATAGATGAGCATCGATATGTTGACAGGCAATATCGATGACTGTCAATATGTCGCCTATGAAGCTCATCGGGCTGATCACGCAGGAGTGCTGCCCACAGATGCTGCGGACGCCGCTCAGCTCCGCCGAGGCCGAGGAGATGGCGGCTGCGTTGAAGGTGATCGCCGATCCGGCGCGGCTTCGTCTCGTGTCGCTCCTCGCGGCCTCCGGGAACCAGGAGGCCTGCGTGTGCGACCTCACGGAACCGCTGGGACTGAGCCAGCCAACGGTGAGCCATCACCTCAGGGTCTTGGCGGACGCCGGCGTGGTTGAGCGAGAGCAGCGGGGACGTTGGGCCTTCTTCCGGCTGGTCCCGGAGCGCCTGGAGATCGTTCGACGGGCACTGACCCCATGAAAAGAACCTCTATGAGCGACGTGCCTGAAGTGCTGTTCGTATGTGTGCATAACGCGGGTAGGTCGCAGATGGCCGCGGCGCTGCTCGACCATCACGCACACGGGCGCGTCCACGTGCGGTCGGCCGGGAGCACGCCCGCGAACGAGATCAACCAGGCCGTCATCACGGCGATGGAAGAGCTCGGGCTGGATCTGTCGAAAGAGTTCCCGAAGCCGTTGACGACCGATGTCGTGCAGGCTGCGGATGTGGTGATCACCATGGGGTGCGGGGACGCCTGTCCGATCTTCCCCGGCAAGCGTTACCTCGACTGGGAGCTCACCGATCCGAACGGCAAGTCTGTTGAGGAGGTCCGAGTCATCCGCGACGAGATCGACGTGCGCGTGCGCGGCCTGCTCGC
>JAYVBZ010000026.1:0-6040 GCA_043750215.1 Actinomycetota bacterium | reverse complement strand
CGAGGGAGTCAGATCTGCGGGTGACGCCCCACCGCTCGGGTTCCCGACTTGAACCCTGTGGATCGAGGCCGCCAGCACCGCACCCACCGAGGTGGAGATGCTGACCGCCCGGGCACCACCAACGATGAGGACACGGAGTCCTACCGACACCACGCCGGCATCCGTGACCGGTTGGGCCAGCGGCGGCAGCCGGTGAACGGCGCCGCTCGCCGGATCGATCACGCTGACCGATGCCACCGCGGTGTTCGCTCCATCGAGTCCCCCCACCAGGTACGCCTTGGAACCCATCGCGAACGCGGCCGCGTGTCCGACGGGCGCGGGGAGCCGGCCGATCGGCGTCACCGTCGTGGCAACCGGGTCGAATGCATAGACGACATCGGTCGCACCCCGGGTTGAGACGCCCCCGGCGATGATCACGACATCCCCGACAGTGGTGACTCCCGGATAGCGCAGGCCGGTCGGCAGGTCGGCGACCTTCGAGAACGTCCTGCCGTTGGTCGTCGCATAGATCTCTGAGCGTGGCACCCGGCCGTCGTAGCCACCGACCAGGTACACGGTCTTGCCCACAACGGCAGCGGACAGATCGGAGAGGGGCACGGGGAGGTGTCCGATGACGGTCGCCGTCCCGGTGGCCGGGTCGAAGGACTGCACGATATCCGTGCCGGTGCCCGATCCTCCGGCGAATACGATGAGCTTCTGCCCGATGACCGCACCGGCGCCATCGTGGACCGGGCTGGCCAGAGACCCGACAGACGTCGTCGCACCGGTGGTTGGATCCAGTCGGAGGACGCTGGACAACGTGGTGCTCGAGCTGTTCAGCCCGCCGGCAAGGTAGACGTCTCTCCCCAGTTCGAGTGCGACCTCCCGTTGCAGCGGAGCGGGCAGTGCGAATCCCGCGGGTCGGATGGACGTGACGGTGCGGAACGCGGGCTTCGCGGTTGCGCTCGGGGTGGGATGGGGAGCCGGGCTGGCGGCGGAACAGGAGGCGGCGAGCGCGACGACGATCAGAGTTACCGCGGTGGCGCGGACGCGTTCGGCCATCCGAGGAGGATAACCGTCCGCGTCCACGTCACCGGGCGTTCTCCTTATCAGAGGTCTCGCAGGATGGACATCGCGGGCTTGTGCGTGGCTCGAAGCATCCCGACTCCGGCCAGGATGACTGCCGTGGCGGTAGCGACTCCGAGGATCGCGAGGTAGCCGTACGGCGCCGAGAGGTGTTCCGGCGGCGGATCGAAGACCCCGGTAAGGATCTTCACGATCACCTGTGCGATGCCCCACCCCAGCAGCCCACCAAGGATGGACCCGCCGATGGCCACGAACCCGGCTTCGCTCCAGACGAAGGAGGCCAGCTGCCGCGGTTTCGCACCGAGCGCATCGGCGATCGCGAACATCCGCCGCCGCTCGGCCAACCCGAGTGCCAGGACCAGGCCCGATGCACCCGCTGCCAGCAGCAGCGCGAACACGAGTTCCAACCGGGTAAGGCCGGCCAGATCGATCGCCGTCAAGCCGGAGAGGGTGATCTTCTGCTGGGTCACGATGTCCTGAACGTTGGCGCCCGAAGCCGGTCCAAGCAGCTGCCGAACGCTCGCCGCGACGGCAGGCGGGGAGCCGTTCGTCTTGATCAGGAGTGTTTGCGCGGCCGGGTTGCCGGTCTTCGCCGCCACGTAGGAGGAGTTCGTGATGAGGAACGAGTCGTGGGGCGCGGTCGGGAACTCCCGTGCGATCCCTACGTAGACGAACGGCACCGTGTGGTACTGGTGGTCGCTCGCGAACTGGAGCCGGAGCTGGAGCGTGTCACCCGGCGTCAGCTGGAAGCTGATGACCGTCTCGTCGCTGACCAGCACTCCGTTGGGCGTTGAGGCCAGCGTCGCCAGCACCTGCTTCGCGGTGCCGCTGCCGAAGAACGCGTTCGACATGTTCGTGACGGTGCCGATCGTGGCAGGGTTCACCCCGTAGAGGTCCTGGAGGTCGTTCCCCACATAGGCGAACCGATGCAGCATGGGCTGGGCCGCGGCTACGCCGGAGAGTCCGGTCACCGCGTTGGCCAACGTCGGCGGCAGGCCGGTCGCCGCCGCCGTGGTCACGGCTACATCAGCACCGTTCGTGAGCTGTGCATCCACACGGGACTGCGAGGCATACGTTGTGTCGAACACCGCCACGCTCACGGCGAAGGATGCTGCCAGCGCCATCAGCGTGAGCCCGCGGGCCAGCGGCGTGCGCTGGCGCGACATGCCTGCACCCACCACGCCCGACAACCCGTGTGCGAAAGGCCGAACCAGTCGGGAGAGCATGACGCGTCCGCGCTTGAGCACGCTGCCGCCGAGGCGTCGGATCAGAAGCGCGGCACCAACCCAGAACAAGAGCGGGGCTATGAGGGTGAAGTAGCTCACCGAGATGGTGGGCACACCCTCAGGTGCAAGGACCACCTGATAGCCGCTCTTCACTGCCTGCCAGTAGATGAGACCTCCGGCCCCCAGGGATAGGACGTCGATGTAGGTCCGCATCCAAAGCGGTCGCTTCGGTGCGCCTACGATGGCCCGGGCGTTCGCCACCGTCAGTTCCCTCGCATCTTTCCAGGCGGGAAGGACCACGGTAGCCGCGGACAGCGCGATACCGCTGATGGCCGCGACCACGGCGACGATCACCGCTTGGGCGGTTGTCGCACCGAAGCTCGACGTTCCGAACGCGATGCGTCCCATCAGGGCGCCCCCGGCCAGGCCGAGAGAAACCCCGCCGAGACCGGTGAGGGTTGCTTCCCAACCCGCCAGTCGAACGATCTGTCGGGGAGATGCGCCGCGAACACGCAGGAGAGCCTGTTCACGCCTGCGTCGTTCGCGTCCGCTCGATGCGATGACGCTGGTGAGCAGCCCGGCGATGATGACGCCCGGCAGGCCTAGGAACAGGAAGAGCAGTTCGGCATACACCGCATCCCTGCGGGTTGCGTCGAGTTGGGCACCCAGGTTGTTCCCCACGAGCCCACCGCCGGCAAGGGACGCCTCCACGTTCTTCGCACGACCAACGACATCAGCGAAGGCTGCACCGGGGTCGGTGGGAAGCGCGCTTGAGAGGTTCGCGAAGATCTGGGTGGAGGTGGTGCCCGGGGCGGCGTTCGCGAAGACCTGCTGCCATGTTGCGGCGGGCAGGATCATCACGTTGTCGGGCGGCGCCTGCGGCGCCGAACCGGCGGCCACGCCCATCGACTGGAACAGCGAGTCCGAGTACGGGAGATCGATGATCCCCGCCACGGTCTCCTGGACGGAGGTCCCGCCCGGCAGCCCGATGGTCACCGTCGATCCCACCGAGGCGCCGAGGTTCGCGGCCGTCTGCTGGAAGAGCAGGACTCCGTCTGCGGCTCCGACCAACGGCCGGATCTCGCCGGGGAACGAAGCGGCGAAGCCGGGCGGCAGTCCTAGGACCTTGCCCGGTCCGGTGGTCTGCGTAGTACCGGCGATCGTGGCGTTGAAGCCGGTCGTATCGGCATAGGAGACCGGCGCGGTCACCGTGACTCCCGGTCCCCCCGCAACGGTCTTCTGTGCGGCGGCCGGATCGGTCTGGCCGGTCACGAGTACCTGCCAGTCCACGGGGACGGCGGCGAACGCCTGGGACGTCATGCGTCCCCTGGCAGCCGTGAAGAACGTCCCGAGCGAACCTAGGAGCAGCACTACGAGGGCTACGCCTGCCGCCTGTCCCAGCAACCGACCGGTGCGGCGGCGCAGGAGCCCTCTGATCCAGGTCAGGCCCATGCCGGCACCTCCGTGATCAGGCGGCCATCCTGGACCGACCATCGGGTCTTGCAGTACGCAGCCACGGCGGGGTCGTGCGTTGCGATGACCACAGCGCTTCCACTCCGGTCGGCTTCGAGCATGAGGTCCTCCATCATCTGTGCCCCCGTGACGTGATCCTGCTGGCCGGTCGGTTCGTCGGCGAGGAGGAGCTTGGGTCCGCCGGCCAGGGCGCGTGCCAATCCGGCACGCTGCTGCTGGCCGCCGCTGATCTCTTCCGGGAGCTTCTCGGCAAGTTCGGTCAGCTGGAAGACATCGAGGAGGCGAGCCGCGGTGTCTGTGGCATCCTGTTCCGTCCCGCCCGCCAACAGCACGGGGAGGGCGACGTTTTCGATCACGCTGAGGGGCGGCAAAAGGCTCGGACCCTGGAAGGCCATGGAGATCGGGCCAGGACGAAGTGTGGCCGCAGTACCGATGGCCGGCCAAGATATCTCGCCCGCCGACGGCACATCGAGGCCGCCGATGATATGCAAGAGCGTGGTCTTTCCGCTCCCTGAGGGGCCCATGAGCGCCACTCGGTCAAGGGGGCGAATGGTGAACGTGGCATCAGCGAGCGCCGTTACCGTCGTAGCACCAGACACGTATGTTCGGGCCAGGGATATCGCCCGGACCAGGATGTCATCCATGGTCGATCCTTCCGTCGTTGAGGTGGATGGTTCGGTCCGCGGCGCTGGCGGCGCGGTCGCTGTGTGTCACAAGGACCACAGCGTTCCCCGCGTCGGCGCGCGCTCGAAGCAGATCGAGGAGGATGGATTCATTCGCATGGTCCACCTCGCCGGTGGGTTCGTCCGCCAGGAGCAGCGGAGGGTCGTTCGCGAGGGCGACGGCAAGCCCCGCGCGCGCGGCCTCGCCACCCGAGAGCGTGGCAGGCCGCGCATGGGCCCGCTCCGCGAGGCCGACGCCGGAGAGGAGGGTCTCTACGGACATGGTGGCGGCCCCGCGGGCGAGCGCTTGGACGGCGGCGACATTCTGCGCCACACTCAGATGATCCAACAGGTTGCCCGATTGAAGGAGCACGCCGACCCATCGAGCGCGAAGGGCGGCCCGAGCCGGCTCCGCCCGCCGGGTGAGTCGTTGCCCCGCAACACGCACGAACCCGCCATCGGGTTCGTCCAGTCCGGCAAGGCACGCCAATAGCGTGGACTTCCCGCTACCGCTCGGTCCTACTACGGCGACCATCTCCCCGGGCATGACCTCCATCGAGACCCCACGCAGTGCGAATGTCTCGTCATCACCGGAGTGGAAGAATCGGTACAGCTCGCGGGCGTCCAGTACCGGTTGGGTCTGCGCGGGTGCCGCGATCGTCATTTCCATTGGAGGCTCTCCGTCACGATGCGCCACGGGTCCACGTTGTCGGCGCCCACGGGGGAGAGGAGGGTGAGTACCTTCTCCTGGCCATTGTGGAAGAGTTCGTATCGAAGGACGGTCTGGCGGTACTGCTTGCCGGTGACGGGGTTCGCGGCACTGTTGTCTTCGTAGGTGATGAGGACCGCGGGGCCTGCAGGCAGGGTCGCTGTGGTGATGCTCTTCAACTGGAACGCCAGCACGCTCTGCTGCAGGAGCGGCACTTCGGTCTTCTTCGCGCTCGCGATCGTCGGGGCCGCACCAGCCGGCATCCAACTCACGTCCACCGTGTTCAGTTTGTCGGTGAAGTTCACGGAGTTCTGGCCGTTGGTCTGGGACCAGCCTTCGGGGATCTTCACGCTCGCGCCGCCCTTCGTGATGGTATGGCTCACGTAGGCGATGGTGTCTGAGATGTCACCGGGGGGATGGATCTCCACGGCGACGGGGGCCTGTGATGGCGCCGGTGAACCCGGTGGTGGGGTGCTGGTCTGCCCTGCCGGCGGTGGAGTGGTCGTGATCACGCCGGGCGTCTGTGCCGGGGTGGTGCTGCTGTTGCACGCCGCCAACAGGACCGCGGTCAGGGCGACCCCGGCTATCCAACGGGTTCTTGCCATCGGTGTACCTCCTTCGGTTCGGTTGGGTCAGTGATACGAGGCGACCCGTGAGAGGCTGATGAGAAGCCGCGCCCCACAGGGAACTCTCATCGTTCTCTTATCGAACACCGCGGAACGTGGATCTGGAGGTGCCGTGCGGATCCTGCTGGTCGAAGACGAACCGAAGATGGCGCGTGCGATCCGCCGCGGCTTGGAGCAGGAGGGCCACGCGGTGGATGTGGCGGCGGATGGCGAGGACGGGTTGTCCCGCGCGCTGGCCGGGGACTACGACGCCGTGGTATTGGACGTCATGCTGCCAGG
>JAYVBZ010000025.1:0-2463 GCA_043750215.1 Actinomycetota bacterium | reverse complement strand
CTCACCGACGGCGTCACCGGCCTGACGGCGCCGGTCTCCGTGCCGTGGGAGTACCTGCATGACGTCGGCCGGGTCGGGGCTATCGCGCCGTTCCTGCATGGGTTCGTTGCGAACATCGGGACCTACACCACCCATGTCCGCGCCCATCCTCCAGGGCTGCTCCTTCTCCTGTGGTCGCTTTCGAAGGCGGGGCTCCCGGGCCCCTGGGGCGCGGTTGGGCTGGAACTTCTCGGGGGGGCGGCCGCCGTCCCCGCCGTCTTGATCACCATCCGTGAGCTTGCGGGAGAAGAGAAAGCTCGCGTCGCGGCTCCCTTCTTGATCCTCGCCCCGTTCGCGGTCACCTTCGGTTCAGGGGACGCCCTCTTCCTGGGCGTGGGCGCGTGGGCGTGTGCCTCGCTCATCTTGGCGACCGGCCGAACCGGGCGTCAGGGGGCCCGGTGGTCAGTGCTGGGCGGCCTGCTCCTGGGGGCCAGCCTCATGCTCTCGTATGGCCTCGTGCTGTTGATGCTTCTGCCTGCCGCGGTGATCGTGGCCCGACGGCGCGCGGATGTTGGGGTGATCGGGCTCGCCGGTGCGGCGTGCGTGTTAGGAGCATTGGACCTTGCGGGATTCCGCTGGTGGGAGGGACTGGCGGCGACGCGTGTGCAGTACATGGAAAGCATCGCCCGCTTCCGGCCCTCCCGCTACTTCCTGATCGCGGATCTGGCCGCGCTCGCGATCGCCGTGGGACCCGCGACGTGGGTCGGGCTGGTTCGGCTCCGGGATCGGAGGGTGTGGCTGATGACGGGGGCCCCGCTCGTGGCGATCGCGCTGGCAGATCTCTCAGGTCTGTCGAAGGGAGAGGTCGAGCGGATCTGGCTCCCCTTCATGCCGTGGCTGGTGGCGGGGGCCGCCTGGGGGCTCATCTCCTGGGTCAACACGGATCAGGGCCACGCGGCTCCCAGGACCGCGCGCCGATGGCTGGCGGTGCAGGCCGTATGGGCAGTTGGGTTGCAGCTGATGGTGCACTCGCCGTGGTGATCCTGGTTACCGGGGGCGCCGGGTTCATCGGTTCACACGTGGTGGACCTCCTCGTGTCCCAGGGCCACGAGGTTCGCGTCGTAGACCTGCTTCATCCCGACGTCCACGCACGAGCACCGGAGTACCTCAACGCCGGCGCTGATCACCGGGTAGTCGATATCCGCGATATCGACGCCGTCGCCTCGGCGGTCCGAGGCGTCGAGGCGGTGAGCCATCAGGCGTCCATGGTTGGACTAGGCGTGGATCTGGACGACATCGTGAGCTATGTCTCCCACAACGACCTAGGCACCGCGACCCTGCTTCAAGCGCTGCACCGCGAACGGTTCCGGGGCCGCCTGGTACTGGCCAGCAGCATGGTCGTGTACGGCGAAGGTGGCTATCGATGCGAGCGCTGCGACGTCTCGGCCCGACCCGATCCCAGGACGGCGGCGGACCTTGCCGCGGGTCGGTTCGAACCAGCATGTCTACGGTGTGGTGGTCCGCTCGTCCCTGAGGCCGTGCAGGAAAATGCGCATCTTGATCCTCGGAACGTATACGCGGCGACGAAACTCCACCAAGAACATCTATGCGGAGCCTTCGGCCGAGAGTCGGGCGCGTCGGTGACCGCCCTGCGTTACCACAACGTGTACGGCCCGCGGATGCCGCGCGACACGCCCTACGCGGGCGTCGCCAGCATCTTCCGCAGTGCCCTGGCCGCCGGTCACCCGCCGATGCTGTTCGAAGACGGCCAGCAGCTCAGGGACTTCGTCCACGTCCACGATGTGGCGCATGCGAACGCGCTGGCGCTCGCGTCGGATGCGCCAGGCGCCTTCAACATCGCAAGTGCAGAACCCCGAACCATCGGGGCGATGGCGGCCGTACTAGCCGACGCCTTCGGAGTGGAAGCCACAGATCCGATCACCACCGGTGAGTACCGGCTGGGAGATGTGCGACACGTGTTCGCCTCGACGATCCGGGCTCGAGACGAGCTCGGATTCCGCGCATCTATCGGGTTTGAGCAAGGCATCACGGCCTTCGCCACCGACCCGCTCAGGGCGTCGGCACGTGAGGTGAAGGCGGCGGAGATGAGCACCACTGCGACGTAACCCACACGCCTTCGGCTCTGGGAACATCTCGTCCATGACGGACGATGCCTCACCAGCCGTTCAGCCCGCCGAACCTGGTTCGGAAGACGCCGTAACCAAGGAGAGGACCGAGAAACCGGGGTTCCTGCGCGGGCTTCCCGGGCTGATCGTGTCTGCGTTCGTGATCGCGTTGCTCCTCAAAGCGTTCCTGTTCCAGGCCTTCTTCATCCCGTCTTCATCCATGGAACCGACGCTGGTCGGTCCCGGCGATCGCATCCTTGTCGACAAGATCCCCTACTACTTCCATGACCCCCGACGCGGAGACATCATCGTGTTCTCCAATCCGAACGCGCCGCCGGTCGACCGCGGCGTGATAGGC
>JAYVBZ010000024.1:0-6222 GCA_043750215.1 Actinomycetota bacterium | reverse complement strand
CTCCCAGCGGTCCCGTGGGGCTTATCGCCATCGCGTCGCTGGCAACCATGATGTCCGGATCCGCCAGGATCATGCGCACGTCGTCCTCGTGCATCGCGTGCCCGATGCATCCCGTCTCCGCTCGAAGATCAAGCAGCCGCACGAACATGTCGAACGGTTCGCACGATGCATCTTCGGCCAGGGCGGCGATGCTTCGGCCCTCCCAGCCGGGATCGGCGCTTCCTTCGATGACGATCCCCTCCCACCCGACCCCGTTGACGCCGGACTGGAAGGTCGGTTCGCCCACCTCTACTGCGTTGCGGAGTCTTTCCCGATCCGACGCGGCGATGGCAGCCACTCGGTCGACGGGTGCCCACGGCGGAAGCAGCGAGGACAGGGTGGACTCCCACGCCGTGTAGGGGTACTGATCGGCCGTGACGTCCTCGGCCGTGTGGACGGCAGCCAGGAGTGCGTCTGCTCTTCCCCACATCGGCTTCGTCTCGCACTTGAGGTGGCTGATGTGCGCAGGAAGGTTCGCGTGCCTGCCCACGCTGATGGCTTCCTCCACCGCGGTGAAGAGAGGCGCGCCTTCGCCGCGGATGTGGCTTGCGTAGATGCCGCCGCGCAGTGCGACCTCGCCGGCCAACGCCACGATCTCGTCGGTGTGCGCGAACATCCCAGGCACGTAGATGAGGCCCGTCGATAGACCCACGGCCCCGTGGTCCAACGCCTCGGCCACGAGCGCGCGCATGGCACGAAGTTCCTCCGCGTCGGGCGAACGATGCTCGAGTCCCATCACCTGTGCGCGGACGGCGCCATGACCTACCAACGCCGCCAGGTTCGCTGCCGGCGAGCACGCCTGCATCGCGTCCATCCATCCACCGAAGGACTCCCATCCCAGCTGAAGGGTGGAAGGATCCCCGCCAACCATCTCCGCGCACTCGCGGGCTCCGGCGTTCGGCCACGGCGAGATACCGCAGTTGCCGACGATCACCGTTGTCACACCCTGGTGCACCGTGCTGGAGAATCTGGGTTCTACCATCGGTGAGAGGTCCGAATGGTTGTGGACGTCGATGAACCCGGGGGCGAGCACCGATCCGCCGGCATCCACTACCCGGGCGGCGGCGGGCGGATCAACTCCTGAGCGTTCGATCGCGCTGATCCGGTCTTCCTGTACGCCGACCCAGCCCTCCCACGCGGGCGAGCCAGTGCCGTCGATGATCCGGGCGTTCGTGATGAGTAGGTCGAACACTGGTGGGATGGTATCGGCCCAAAGCGTTACGGTGGAGGGGACCGAGAAGGAGGTCCGTATGGGATTGCTGGACAAAGCGAAGGATCTGGCGTCGAAGGCGGCCGAGGAAGCCCAGAAGGCTGCCGGCGCCGCCAAGGACAAGGTCGACAACGTTCAGGCTCGTCGAAAGGCCGATGACCTGGCCAAACAGCTCGGCTACCTGATCGTGCGTGAGCGCACGGACGGCACCGACGCTGGCGAGGAAGCTACCCGGTTGGTCACCGAGATCACCGTGATCGAAGCGACGCTCGCCCAGGACATCGCTGACGCTCCCCCGGAGGGTGACGCCCCGGCCTCGTAACATCTCCTGCCGCTAGTCCTGCGGCCGACCGTCCGGCAGGAACACGCGGAAGGACGCCCCACCCCCGGGGCGTTCTTCGAGCCACGCCCGTCCTCCGTGCAGCTCAGCGAACCGCAGAACCAGCGAGAGGCCCACCCCCACTCCGGGCGAATGCTCCGCCGCAGAACCGGGCGCCTGACGGAACGGATCGAAGACGGCGGCTCGAAGATCGTCGGGGACCCCCGGGCCGTCGTCCTCGACCGTGAACAGCACGCCGCCATCCTTCGCCTCGGCCGTGAGCCAGACGTTCGCACCGGGTGGTGTGTGCCGGAATGCGTTCGAGAGCAGGTTCTCGACGATGCGTTCGACCTTGGCCCCGTCGATCGACACGGTCACGGGGCGGATGTCCAACTCCAACTTCCGCCCCTCGGGGATCTCGAGTTCGGCTACGCAACGCTCGACCAGCTCGCGGACATCGGTGGGCCGCAATTGGGGGGAGACGATCCCACGCTGTAGGCGGTCCAGGTCCAAGAGGTCAGACAGCAGGCGCTCAAGCTTCCGGGCGTTCGTGGCGATGCGCCGGATCAGATCTTCGGAGTCATCGCCCGTGAGATCTTGTCCGGATTGCTCCAGCGTGAGCGCAGATCCCAAGATCGCCGTCAAAGGGGTGCGAAGATCGTGCGACACCGCCTCCAGGAACGTGTTCTTCATCTCATCGAGGTTGCGAAGACGCTCAGTGGCCTCCTGCTCCCGGCGGAAGGCTTCGGAGAACTTGCGTTCAGATCGACGGAGCGCCTGCTCGGCCGTCTTGCGTTCAGTGACGTCGACCATGAGCCCGCGGAGCAGGCGCGCGCCGCCCTGGGTGGCACGAACGGGGTGGATGAGGTCGCGCATCCATCGGATGCTGCCGTCTTCGGCTGGAGCGCGATACTCCAAACTCACGTCCGTGACCTCAGACACAGACTTGCGCAGCGCTTCCCGTGCCCCTGCCCGATCCTGATCCGCGATGTGATCGCCCCAGGCCCGTTCGCCCAGCTCGGTCCCCAGTGCGCCTGCGCCCAGCATCTGATCAACCCGCCCACCAACGAACCGGAACGAGAGGGTGGCGGGGTCGGCCTCCCAGAAGATCGCGTCCAAGGTTTCAACCAGCTCGTGGAAACGCTCGAGCTCCGTGATCCGCCTGGCGTTTCCCAGGGCCAGGGACATGATGTCTGCGACTCCACGGGCGAGTCGCAGATCGACGGGCGTGAAGCTGTCCTGCGGTGTCGGTGCCTGGATGAGGAGCACTCCGATGCCGTCCTGCTCGCCGAAGTGGAAGGGAACGGCCATGGTCTCGAAAGCGATCGGGACCAGCCAGAATTCCTCGGGCATCTGCGCGATCACGTCCACCGGCATGATGAACGGCTCAACTTCGGAAACGAGCATCACGGAGGCCAGCTCGCTGTTCACCGGGCGGATCTCATCGAGCGCCTTGGAGGGTGCGCCGTCGCCGGACAAGATGCTCTTCGCGTGGAAGTCGCCGGTGGCTTCGTCGCGGACGTAGACCGCGAGCGTGCTGCATCGCACCAACGTGCTTGCCGCGGCAAGTGCCTCCGCGAGGATCTCGGCGTCGGAAGACATCCCGGTGAGGGCTTGAGATAGCCGGAGGAAGGCAGCGGACGTTTCTGCGGCTTCGCGTTCCCCCTGGAAGAGCTTCGCGTTCTCGAACGCAACGGCAGCCTGGGATGCAAGCACTTCTAACAGCCGTTGATCGAACTCATCGAACTGACCGTAGCCCAAGGAAGACAAGACGATCACACCGACCAGTTCGTCTCCTGCCGTCATGGGGACGGCCAGCATGGACTCCAGGATGTTCTCGGTGCCCTCGATGACGACGGAGTAGTCGACCAGGCGGGCATCCGGCGTCAGCAGCGATTCGCGGCGCTCGGCCACGCGCCCGGTGATGCCCTCACCCATCAGCGTGACCAGGCCCTCGAAGGATTCTCGCTCGTACTCGGCAAAGATGGTGCCGTGGAAGGCGACCGGCTGGAGCGTGATGCCATCGGGCTGGAGGATGTACACACGGCAGTTGTGATAGTCGATGATCGTACGGAGCTCGCTCGTGATGGCGGCGCCGATCTCGTTCACATCGCTCAGGCTGTTGAGTTTGGCGGCCAGACTGTGAAGCATGTCCAGCTCCGCGCCCGAGCGTATGGCTTGATCTCGCTGGGGGTGAACCGGGATCGCAGGCGTCTGGCCTGCTACGTCGCCGTCGACCGGTTCGGTCATCCCGCCCCCTTTGCCGTGGTGCGATGGGATTCTCTCACGGGCGCCGCGTGAGCCCGTCTCTTCCTTCTGCAGGGTCGGCAGTTCTTGCCAGGTGCTTGAACCGTCAGAGGTGGTTGCTAGCCTCGCCGCATGGATGTGATGTCGCCTCTGGACCCGCTGGCTCGGGACCTCCTCGATTTCGAACGGGAGTGTTGGAAGCTCAGCATGACGAAGGAGCGGGCTATCAGGGAGCGCTTCGGCTTCTCCCCCACGCGCTACCACCAGCTGCTCAACCGCACGGTTGATCTGCAGGCCGCGCTCGTCTACGACCCCATGCTGGTTCGGCGCCTCCGCAGGATCCGAGCTTCGCGAAGGCGGAAGCGGGCTGCCGGGCAGTTCGGGGTCCGTCTCTAGGGCGGGCAGAGCGGTAGGATTGGCCCGTGAATCTCGGTACCGCTCGGATCTTGATCATCATCGCTCTCGTCGCGGCGGGCGTCGCGGTCCTTTCGAACGCGTTCGGTCCGGGCACAGCTGGGCTCAGTCCGGTAGACCGCGGCGGTTCTTCGACCTCCCCGTCCCCTTCGGGTAGTCCCTCGCCTTCTACCAGCCATTCACCTAAGCCGCTTCCCTCTCCTGATACCACCGGGGTCCTGGTCTCTGCGTTCAACGGGATCGATGCGCCGAACTGTGCCGGGACGGTCAGCTCGTTGCTGGTCGCGGATGGGTATCGTGACGCGGACGCGCCGGCTGATGCTTCCAGTAAGCCAACCGCGAAGACG
Organism: Actinomycetota bacterium; assembly: GCA_043750215.1. GTDB lineage: Bacteria > Actinomycetota > UBA4738 > UBA4738 > HRBIN12 > JANXVR01. The sequence continues at coordinate 1,646 of JAYVBZ010000024.1, read as the reverse complement.
ACGGTCTACTACCGCATGGATCCTCAGCACCAGAACCAGTCCGACGCTCAATACATCGCGGATACCTATTTCAATGGTGCCCGGGTGGCCAAGCTCTCCCCTACGTTCCCCGGCGTCGTCAGCGACACGGCGCAGGTCGCCATCCTGATCGGGAACGACTACCGGGCGAACTGCTGAGGTATACCGCTGAACTGGGACCCATTTGACGTACGGCACGTCGTAAACCTACGCTGACCTGCGGAGGAGTCCATGCTCAAGATCTCGCAGAAGCTCGAATACGCGATGCGCGCCATGATCGAACTCGCGCAACGCAAGGATGAGGGAGTCCTGGTACCCGCGCGCGAGATCGCCGAACGTCAGCAGATCCCGTTGCGGTTCTTGGAGCAGCAGCTCGGTGCGCTCTCCAAGGCAGGCATAGTAGAGAGCTTCCGAGGATCCGGGGGCGGCTGCAAGCTGGCTAGGGAGCCAGACACCATCACCGTTGGGCAGATCGCCGACGCGATCGAGGGTCAGATGTTCCCGGTGTTCTGTCTCGAGCCCTCCGACCACACGTGCTTCCAGGACTCGAGGTGCGGACTGCAGGGGTTCTGGGGGGATGTGGCCCGGGCCGTCGCCGCAGTGTTCGACGAGACAACGGTGGCGGACCTCGCGGCCCGCCACCAACAGATGACACCCGGTCGGATCGTGCTCAGCCCGGAGTCGCTCCTGTCACGGTTGAACTAGCCCCTACTTCCCCTCGGCCTCTGCCTTGCTGAGGATCCGTGTGAGCTTCGTGCCACACACTGGGCACAACCCCTGAGCCGCCGGGCGCCCATTCTTCAGGGTCACCACCGAACCTTCAAACTTGCGCTTCTCACGGCACTTCATGCAGTACCCCTCGTACTCGGCCAAGACTGCCTCCTTCCCCAAGGTCGCGCGGGCGACCACCCTTGCCGGGATGCTCTTCCCAGCTTCAAGGCCGCCCGTATGGGCGGCCTCTTCGTGCGATGGTGGCCTCCCCGTAGTCACGATGCAAGCACATCCTCGTACGTGATAGGTCGCCGCCGCCGCTGATCCCCCGTACGATGCTGCCCTCGATGCTGTTCCTCGAGCCCTAGGAGCGCCCGTGGCTGAGATAGAACCGAACATCGATTCGCTGCTTTCCGAACACCGCGTATTCGAGCCGCCGCCGGCATTCCGTGATGCCGCCGTGGTGTCCGATCCCGGCATCTACGACCGCGCAAATGCCGACTACCAGGCCTTTTGGGCAGAACAGGCGGGCGCGCTGAGGTGGTCCAGGCCCTGGGATACGGTCATGGAGTGGACCCCTCCGTGGGTCAAGTGGTTCGTCGGAGGGAAACTCAACGTCTCGGTGAACTGCCTGGACCGTCACCTGGAGAACGGGGGCGGAAACAAGGTGGCCTACCACTGGGAGGGGGAACCTGGAGATACCCGAACCGTCTCCTACCGGGACCTCTACGAAGAGACGTGCCGCTTCGCGAACGCGCTCCGCTCTCTAGGCGTGGGCAAGGGCGACCGAGTAGCCATCTATCTAGGGATGGTTCCCGAGCTTCCGGTCGCGATGCTCGCGTGCGCACGGATCGGGGCGCCGCACAGCGTGGTGTTCGGGGGTTTCAGCGCGGAGGCCCTCAAGGACCGCATCAACG
>JAYVBZ010000023.1:0-7597 GCA_043750215.1 Actinomycetota bacterium | reverse complement strand
GACAGTCTCTTCGCCTACTTGCGCTCGGTGGTCTTCGATTGGTCGATGTACCCAGGACATCCCGGGTTCATGGCATACGTGTCGGGGCCGGGGACGGTTCCGGGCGCGGTGGCCGACCTCATTGCCGCCGGGCTGAACCAGAACGTCGGTGGGTGGGTGCTCAGCCCCGCGGCCACCGAGATCGAACTCGCACTCACGCGCTTCTTCGCCGTGGAGATGTTCGGCTTGCCGGAGGGAAGTGGCGGGATCATCACCTCGGGCGGCTCCATAGCCAACTTCGTAGGGCTCAAGGCTGCCCGCGATCACAAGGCCGGGTGGAACGTGCGGACCGATGGCGTGGCGGGTGGACCTCGCTTGACGATGTACATGTCGGAGGAGACCCACATCGTGAGCGAGCGCGCCGCCGACATGCTGGGGGTGGGCACCGAACAGCTCCGCAAGATCCCGGTCGACGAGCACTTCCGGGTCCGGATGGATCTCCTGCGCGAGGCTATCGCCGCCGATCGCGCGGCCGGCATGCGTCCGTTCGCCGTCGTGGGTTCGGCCGGAACCGTTGCGACCGGCGCGATCGATCCCATGCACGAGCTGGCCGACCTCTGCGCAGAGGAAGATCTCTGGTTCCACGTGGACGGCGCGTACGGGGGGCCGGCGGTCCTTGCCCCAGACCTCCGCCCGCTCTTCGCCGGGATCGAGCGAGCCGACTCCATCGCGTTCGATCCGCATAAGTGGTTGTACACGCCCCACTCGGGAGGCTGCGTTCTGGTACGGAACATGGCGCACCTGGCGGAGTCCTTCGAGGGCGATGCGTCCTACGTGCACCAGGACAAGGAGTACACCCAGCGAGGGCTCGACATCGGGCGTCACGGACCGCAGTTCTCTCGCAGCTTCTGGGCACTGAAGGTCTGGGTCAGCCTCCTCGCCCACGGCCGCGAGGCCTACGCGAAGCGGATCTCCCACGACGCCGAACTTGCCCGATACCTGGCCGCCCGCGCCGACTCCCACCCCTCCTTCGAATTGATCTCTCCCGCTGTGCTCTCGATCTGCTGCTTCCGGTATGTGCCACAGGGCATGCGCAGTGATGCGGACCTCGGCGCCCGGGAGACCTACCTGAACGAACTGAACGAGCGTCTGGTGGCCGACATCCAGCTCGATGGCCGAGTCTTCCCCTCGAACGCCGCGCTGAACGGTACGCACGCCATCCGGATCTGCATCGTGAACTTTCGCACCGAGGCCGACCAATTGGATCTGTTGCTCGAGGTGGCCGAGGAACTGGGGCAGAAGGCCGACGCCGAACTGCGTCCGGAGGAGCTGCGTTGAACCTGTTCGCGTTGCTGGGCTCAGGTGAATTCGAGCCATGGTCCGAGGCGGTGGATCGCTGGATGCTCCAGCGCGCTAGCGGTGACGGCCGGGTGCTCGTGATCCCGACTGCGTCCGCGGCCGAGGGGGACGACGTCTTCGCGATGTGGGCGGCCAAGGGCTTGGCGCACTACGGAGACCTGGGCCTGGCTGCCGAGGTGGTCCCTCTTCGGACACGGGCAGATGCTGAACGACCCGAGGTAGTCGGGATGCTCGAGGGCGCGTCGGTCGCGTACTTCTCTGGTGGCAACCCGGCCTATCTCTCGGCCGTTCTGCGGGACACGGCGTTCTGGGAGGTCCTGACCAACGAGCGAGAACGTGGGATGGGGTACGCCGGTTGCAGCGCCGGCGTCGCATGCCTGGGGGACCGTGCCCCCGACAGCGCCTCAGGTGAGTTCGACCCTTCTGTGTGGAAGTCCGGATTGGGGGTGTTCCCCGGGATCTGGTTCGGACCGCATTGGGATGCGCTCGACAGCTTCGCGCCGGGACTCACAGACTTCTTCGTTGCGAGCGTGCCGGCAGGGGAGACGCTGATCGGGATCGACGAGGACACCGCGCTGGTGGGCCATGACGACGTCTGGAGCGTGACGGGTGCGTCCGGCGTCCATCTGTACCGCGACGGCAACTGGGCGCATCACGCGCCGGGCGAGCGCGTCTCCCTTCCGTAGAGCCGGTGGCTCCCGCTAGGATGGCCGCCCAGGAGGACACACGCATGCTCGAACGCACCGCCCCGATCGCTCAGCGAGCGCCGCTGTTGATCCGGCGCCTCCGGAAGGCGTATCCGGAAGCTCACGTCGCGCTCGATTTCACGAACGCCTTGGAATGCCTCATCGCGACCATGCTCTCCGCCCAGTGCACCGACGCGCGCGTGAACATGGTGACGAAGGTGCTGTTCAAGAAGTACCGATCTCCGCAGGACTACCTCAGGGTCCCCGAAGACGAACTGAAAGACGACATCCGTTCCACCGGGTTCTTCAACCAGAAGGCGAAGTCGATCCGCGGCGCGTGCACGCGGATCGTAGAGGTCTACGGCGGCAACGTTCCGGACACCATGGAGGACCTGATCACGCTCCCAGGTGTTGCCAGAAAGACCGCGAACATCGTGACCGGCAATGCGTTCGGCGCGGTATACGGGATCGCGGTGGATACGCACGTCCGTCGCGTGTCCAACCGGCTTGGCTTCAGCGACTCACAAGATCCTGAAGTTATCGAGCAAGACCTGATGGCGATCATCCCGAAGGCTCGGTGGTTCGACTTCACGTATGTGATCATCGATCACGGTCGCTCGATCTGCCACGCCCGGAAGCCCAACTGCGCCGACTGTCCGGTGAATGATCTGTGTCCGTCGAGCGCGGTGTGATCGACCCTAGCCGGGACGGGGAAGTGGCTCAGCCCGCCATCGCCGCGAACTGGTGCTCCGCCGCTCCAGCGGCGGCTGTAGCGGCGGCAACGCGGCGACGCGCGCGACGGATCTCCCGCCGCTCCTCCTCGCCCATGGCGCCCCAGACGCCGGCATCCTGGGCGGTCTGCAAGGACCACTCCAGGCAGGCCGCGACCACGGGACAGTCCAGGCATACCTGCTTCGCCAGTTCGGTCTGCTCTATCGCGGGACCGGTGCTCCCTACCGGGAAGAAGAGCTCCGGATCTTCACCGATACAGCGGGCGCCATCGATCCAGGCCATCATCTCGCTCCGGTCTCTCTTGAACTTCGGTTCAACCATCATCTTCTTCCCGGCGAACAGCGATGTTGCCCGTGTGGGCTCGGCGGCAGCCTATGTCTTGAACGGTCGTTCAGTCAAGGGGGCGCCCTAGATGATGATCGTTGCCCACCGCGGCGCCTCGGCGATCGAGGCGGAGAACACGCTGGCGTCCTTCGAGGCCGCCGTCCGTGCGGGGGCCGACGGGGTCGAGTTCGACATCCGGATGACCTCGGATGGGCACGCGGTGGTGATGCACGACGCGGACGTCTCCCGAACCACCGACGGATCCGGTCTGGTTCGGTCTATGACGCTCGAACAGGTGAAGCGTTTGCGGATCCGAGCGGCCGATGGTGGTGTCACCCATGTTCCCACCCTGGACGAAACCCTTCGGTACTTGTCAGGCCGGACGTTCGTTGACATCGAGATCAAGAACATCCCGGGGCAGCCCGACTTCGACGCGGACGGCGAACCGGCGGTCGAGGCCGCGTTGGCGTCTCTGGAGCGAACGGCCTTTGCTGGGGCCGTTCTCCTCACGAGCTTCAACCCATTCTCATTGGCGAGGGCTCGCACGCTGGCGCCCGGCGTCGCCACAGGGTTGCTCACCGACTCCGAGGTTGACGCCTTCGTCGGGCTCAGCTTCGCCCGCGATGAAGGGCACGCATGGTTGTTGCCCTACAAAGCGAATGCGCTGACAGCGGGCGAGGCCTTCGTGAAGGAAGCGCATGAGTACGGGATCCGAGTTGGAACGTGGTTGACGGACGACCCCGCCGAAGCAGCAGCGCTGTTCGCCGTTGGGATCGATGCGGTGGCCACCAACGACCCCGCCACGTTGATCCAGGCTCGATCCGACAGGACACCCTGATGTTCAAGAGGAAACGGTTGCCCGTTGAGCTGGCACGGGTGTACGCCTCATTCTTAGATGTGCTGGTTCAGGTGGAAGCCGGCAAGGCAGCGCTCACCGGAGTTATGCCGACAACGCGCCTGCCGGGCACTCCGCTGCCCGATGCGCTCTTCGAGTTCGAGCAGCGATCGGCTCGAGCAGGCGATCTGATGGCTGGCTGGCGCGTGCCGGCGCTCGAAGAGCAGTGGGCTGCGTGCGATCGGGGGCTGGCCGGCGCGCGCGAGCGAGCTCGGCAGTTCCGTGAAGAAGCACCGGACCTCGGTGGATTCGAAGGACTGATCTGGGCGGTCGAAGAGATGCTCACACCTCTGGAGCCTTTCGAGGCGGCAGCTCTCCGCTTCCGCGACCTCCGTACTAGCCTGAACTGACCCGGATGGCGTTCGCATCTCTGTGCCGGTTTCCCAAGCTGGATGTAGCCTTCCCTTCGACCGTGACCGCCCCCTTTGGAGGAGAACCCGTGCCGACGATCCAGATGCTGACCGAGCTCCCCGGCCCGAAGTCCCGCGCGCTGATCGAGCGGAAGGAGCGGGTGGTCTGTGACCCGATCGACCTTCACGTCAACGCCATCATCGACCACGCCGAAGGCGCGGTTATCACCGACGTCGACGGAAACAGGATGGTCGATCTCTCGAGCGGCCTGGGGTGCCAGCTGGTGGGCTACTCCCACCCACGTGTGGTCGGTGCGGTGCAGGCGCAGGCCGCTAGATTCAGCCATACCGACTTCTCCGTGGTGCCGTACGAGTCCTATATCGAGCTGAGCGAGCGCCTGGTCGCGAAGGTCGGAGGCGCCCGGAAGGTAGCCCTGTTCAACTCCGGCGCAGAAGCAGTTGAGAACGCCGTAAAGTTCGCGCGCTCGGCAACAGGCCGCCCGGCCATCGTCAGCTTCGAGGGAGCGTTCCACGGTCGAACACTCATGACCATGTCGCTCACCTCACGTCATCGGCCCTATAAGACAGGGTTCGGACCGTTCGCCCCGGAGATCTACCGAGTTCCATTCAGCTATCCCTACCGGGCCCGTGATCCCGAGCGGAGCGGCATCGAGGCTCTGGAGGCGCTTCAGCGTGCGTTCACCACCATGGTCGATCCCGCAAGCGTGGCCGCGATCATCTTCGAGCCGGTGCAAGGGGAAGGTGGTTTCATCGTTCCGGCGCCCGAGTTCCTACCGGGCGTCCAGTCGATCGCACGCGAACACGGGATCCTCACCATCGCGGACGAGGTCCAGTCTGGCTGCGGGCGAACGGGTCGATTCCTCGCCAGTGAGCACTTCGGACTCGACCCCGACATCGTGGTGCTCGGGAAAGCACTCGGTGGTGGATTCCCGCTCTCCGCTGTGGTCGGACGCCCAGAGGTGATGGACGCTCCCGGCCCCAGTGCCATCGGCGGCACCTACGTCGGGAATCCCGTGGCATGCGCCGCCGCGAACGCTGTGCTGCAGATCATCGACGATGAGGGCTTGATCGAGCGGGCAGATGTTGTCGGCAAGACCATCCGGGCCAGATGGGAGGATCTGGCCACGCAGATCCCCGAGGTCGGCGACATCCGGGGCCTCGGCGCGATGATCGGCGTCGAGATGGTGAAGGACCGCGTAACGAAGGAGCCCGATGGCGACTACGTGGGCCGGCTGATGGCCCAGACGCAGAAGCGCGGTCTCATCACGGTCGGCTGCGGCATCTATCACAACGTGCTCCGTCACCTGGTGCCGCTGGTCATCACGGACGAACAGCTCGGCGAGTCCCTCGATGTCCTTGCGGAGTCCGCGGTGGCGGCTCGCACCTGACGTGGGCGCGCTCGAGCTGGTCGAGCGCCAGGTCATCGCGTGCCGTGCCTGTCCTAGGCTCGTCGCCTGGCGTGAACAGACCGCGGCGGAGAAGGTAGCCCGGTTCGCGGACCAGGACTATTGGGCGAAGCCTGTCCCTGGGTTCGGCGATCCGACCGCCCGGGTCCTGTTCTTAGGTCTGGCGCCGGCCGCTCATGGTGGGAACCGTACCGGCCGCGTCTTCACGGGTGATCGTAGCGGCGACTTCCTCTACGCGGCACTGCATCGGACGGGATTCGCGAACCAGCCGACGTCCGTCTCTCGCACCGATGGTCTTGCGCTCACGGGAGCGTTCGTCACGGCAGTCAATCGATGCGCCCCGCCCGGCAACAAGCCGACTCCCGCCGAGCGCGACAACTGCCTGCCGTTCCTGGCGAGAGAAGTGGCCGCGCTTCGAGATCTCCGCGTGGTTGTGGCGCTCGGTGCGTTCGCGTGGGAGGGCGCGCTGCGGGTGTTGGGTGCCTCGACGCCGGTCGCGCGGCCGAAACCGCGGTTCGGGCATGCGGCACAGGCGCAGGTGGGCGCGATCACCCTCCTGGGCTGCTTCCATCCGAGCCAGCAGAACACGTTCACCGGCAAGCTGACCGAACCCATGATGGACGCCGTCCTCAGCCGAGCGGCGAGCCTCGGGGGTCTTGTGGTTCCACCTCCGCGGTAGGCGGCGCGGTGTCGTCACGTTCGCCTTCGCCGTGATCCGCTCCCTTCGAGGCCGCGCGGTCGTGGAGCCCGCGAAGGACAGGGATCCGATCGAACTCTAGGACCAGGAACACCAGCACCGAGACGAGCGCTCCGGCGATGTAGAGGCCGAGCCCCGCCATGAGCCCCACCGCCGCCGTGGTCCAGATGGAGGCGGCCGTCGTCAGCCCGTGGGCCGGACCCATCTCGGATCGCCATATGATCCCGATCCCCAGGAACCCGATCCCGGTCGCGACACCCGAAAGCACCTGCCCACCGGTCAGCGGGAACACGTACGCGGCAAAGGAGCCGAAGCATGCAGCAGCGATCGCCACCAGCGCGAACGTCCGCTCCCCGGCAGACTTCCCGCGGGATTCGCGCTCGAGACCGATGATGAACCCGAAGAGCGCGGCCAAGCAGACCCGGCCGAAGATGGCCAGCTGCGGGACGACGTTGCGCAGCATCGTGTGCCCTTTCGTTTCGGAGTCCTGCCGAACGTGACACCCGACCTTAGCGCGAACCGCCCGTATCCTTGCGCACGATGAGTAGACACGGGATGTTCAAGGTTCGCCCAGAGCAAGAGAAGCGGGAGATCAAGCCGCAGACCGTTCGCAGGGTAGTAGCGACTTTCAAGCCGTACCGGGCAAAGGTGTGGATCGTGGCCGTCGCGATCATCGTGACGGCCTCCCTGGGCGTCGTTAACCCTTTGCTGATCGCCAAGGTGTTCGACAACGCGCTGTTCGCCAAGGGCAACAACTGCAGCGGCGTGCCCTGCCCGAACCTGTCCCTCCTCTACCAGTACGTCGCGCTCATGATCGCCATCCCGATCGTCACGAGCATCATCGGGATCGGGCAGACGTACCTGGCGAACCTGGTGGGCCTCAACGTCATGCAAGACCTGCGGAACTCCCTTTATCAGCACCTGCAGTTCATGCCGCTGCGGTTCTTCACGACGACGCGGACAGGAGAGATCCAGTCGCGGCTGGACAACGACGTCGGCGGCGTGCAGAGCGTGGTCACCGACACCGCTTCGAACGTCCTGAATAACGTCGTCGTCATCCTCTCATCGCTCATCGCCATGCTGTACCTGTCTGTGCCGCTCACCCTGCTCTCGCTCGCGCTGCTCCCGATCTTCCTATGGCTCACCGT
>JAYVBZ010000022.1:0-5792 GCA_043750215.1 Actinomycetota bacterium | reverse complement strand
GACCTCGGCAACGAGAACTCGAACTGCGTGATCCCGCCCGACACCGTGCGCGGGCGCCGGTGGTTGGGGCGCATGACGGAAAGCATCAGAGCTGCCGATCCCGCCGCGCAGATCACGATCGGGATCCATATGGAAGACCTCGAGGAGAATCGCAATCTGGGACCCGCGGAGGCGGCGGAGGTGTGTGACTTCCTCACCATGCACGGCTACCCCATCTACGCGCAGTGGGCGGAGGGCAGGACCGACGCTTCGCTCGTCCCGTTCCTCGCGGAGATCACGCGCTGGCTGGGCAACGGCGCCGACGTGTTGTTCTCGGAGTTCGGCCTGCCGACATACCGAGTGGGCGACCCGGCCGGCGAACGAGATGCCGTGCGCTCGCCCATGCTGGTTACCGAGGAAGATGCTGCCGGATACACCGGTGCGGTGCTGCGAGGACTGCACGAGGCGGGCGCGACCGGCGCGATGCTCTGGTGTTTCGCGGACTACGACCGTGCAACGTGGTCCGCCCCGCCCCTGGATCTCTCCGTGCACGAACGGTCATTCGGCCTTTGGCGTGCGGACGGAAGCGCCAAGGCTTCCGTGGCTGATGTGGCGGGATTCGCAGGCACGTCACGGCTTCCGACCCCGGACCACGAGTGGATCGACGTCGAGCTCGAAGAGTATTGGCAACGCCCCAGCCTGCAGCTCCCGCGGCTCTACGGCCGATATCGGTCCCTGCGAAGATCCAGGCCGTAGGGTGGATAGATGGTGCCCCGCACGGTCCGCTTGCTGGTTGCGATGCTCATCACGCTGGGCGTTGTGCCCGCGACGGCTATGTCAGCGCGCGCGTTGCCCGGGACGATCCCGGGCATCGACATCTCTCAGTACCAGGAGACGATCGACTGGCCTTCTGTCGATCCGGCCAAGGTCACGTTCGTCATCATGCGCGCCACCAGGGGAGAGTCATACATCGATCCGATGTATGAGATCAATCTTGCCGGTGCTTCCCACAACGGCTTCGTGGTCGGGGCGTACCACCGCGCGACACCGAGTTCGTCCAGTGGTGACGCCGTGGCCGAGGCCGATCAGTTCCTGGCAGTGGCGCGGAACTCGGCCCTTGATCTCATCCCGGCGCTAGACATCGAGGAAACCGGCGGCCTCTCGGTGAACCAGCTGCAGGAATGGGTGAAGACGTGGGTCGCTCGCGTGTACAACCAACTTGGGGTTCGGCCGATGGTGTATGCGAGTCCGTACTTCTGGCGGACATCCATGGGCGACAGTCATTGGTTCGCCGATCACGGCTATCCGCTGTGGATCGCGAATTGGTACGTGTCCGCGCCCGACGTACCGGCGAACAACTGGCAAGGCCAGGGCTGGACGTTCTGGCAGTGGTCGAGCACTGGTTCGGTCAGTGGGATCTCAACCGCCGTCGACAAAGATCGATTCGGCGGCGCGGACCTGCGGACGGGACAGATCGCGTCGCTGACCGTGACCCCAGGACAAGGCGGCTCCGTACGCGGGAAACGGATCGCGTGCAGCACCACCTCCTCTCGATGCAGTCGCTTGGCGAACCCCGGCGAGACCATCACGCTGACCGCTACGCCGGACGACGGAGCCACGTTGCTCGGGTGGACGGGCGCGTGCGCGGGGGCCGGCACGTCGAGTACGTGCGATGTCTCGCTCCTTGGCCGAGACTCGGCTGCCGCGGTGTTCGGGTACCAGGTGTCGGTGTCGACCAGTGGCACGGGCGCGGGTGTCGTGACCTCGTCTCCCTCGGGGTTGGACTGTCCCAGCAGCTGCAACGAGGCGTTCCCGGCCGGGAGCAGCATCGACCTGACGGCCACCGTGGACTCCGCGTCTGCGTTCGACGGCTGGAGCGGGGCGTGCTCGGGGTCTGGGCCGGTCTGCACGCTCACCGTGAATGGCCCCAGGACCGTCGGCGCCATATTCACTGCTACGCAAAGGTTGGAGCAGGACGGGGCGGGTACCGGTTACGCCTGGGGTTCGCGGAATGACCGACGTGCACTCGGCGGTTCCTACCGGACGGACGATCGCGCGGGCGCGTCCACGACCTTCGCGTTCCAGGACGGCTCGGTCACGTTGTTCACTGTTTCGGGTCCGGCGATAGGCAAGGCTGCCATCAGGGTTGACGGCGTTGGGGCCGGCACGATCAACGGATACGCCCGGTCGACTCACTTCGGGGTGCAGCGGCAGTTCGACGGGTTCGGGCCGGGGGCGCATACGCTCACGGTGACCGCCACGGGGACGTCGTCGCCGAAGGCGACCGGCACACGGGTTTCGGTGGATGCCATCCGGTGGGCCGGGACGCTGTACAAGAACCCGCGTGCGACGGTGAGCACGTGGAGTGAAGTCACGCAGGGGTCGGCGAGTGGAGGGTCCTACGTCGTGAGCGATACGCAAGGGGCGTCCGCGTCGCTCCGCTTCACGGGAACCGGCGCGTCTCTGGTCACGCTCCGGGGTCCGGGTATGGGGAAAGCGCGGCTCCTGGTGGATGGTTCACCGGTCGGTACGGTCGATCTCTATGCGCCCAGTTCGGTGTTCTCGGTGGAGAAGACCATCTCCGGCCTCACCGACGGCCCGCATATCCTTACGGTCGAGGTTCTCGGCCTTCACCGACCCGCGGCGTCGGGTTCCGCCGTGGCTGTGGACGGCTGGATCATCAGGTAGGCGTTGGCGATACGGATGGGGACGGTTCAGATCTGCGCCTATGATCCGGCGTGGCCCAACGAGTTCGCCGTCGTCGCCGACCGGTTGCGACAGATCGTGGCCGCGACCGCGACCAGGATCGACCATATCGGTTCGACCTCCGTTCCGGGGCTGGACGCCAAGGATGTCATCGACGTGCAGGTCACCGTCGCCAGCCAGCACGCGCTAGAGCAGGCGGCCGGCGAACTCGAGATGGACGGCTGGGTTCCGTCATCCGAAGCGTTCCGCGATCACGGGGTACCGGGCCTCTCCACAGATCCCCGTGAGTGGGAGAAGAGGTTCTTCTCGCAGCCGCCAGGCGTTCGCAGGGTGAACCTTCATCTGCGCGTGGAGGGCAGGCCCAACCAGAGGTACCCGCTCCTGTTCCGTGACTACTTGAGGACCCACGCGACCAGCGCCGAGGCCTACGCGACACTCAAGAGACATCTCGCGCAGCTTCTGCCCGACGACTCGGAGCGATACGCCGACGTGAAGGACCCTGCATGTGACCTCATCTACTTCGCGGCCGAACGATGGGCGAAGGAAACCGGATGGGACGGGTAGCCCGCCGGAGATGCCCCCGAGCGAACGGACCGCCATCAGTTCGCGCTGCAGGCTTCGGGCGGTCTCAGTAGCTCGATCGCATGATCTGCGCTCGCCCACACCTGGTCCCCGATCGCGACCACGTCATCTCCCAGCGAATGCTGCTTGACGTATACGTCGCCCTTCGTTTCGGCGGTCGATGGCTGGACGCAGGCGAGACCGCCGTCTCCCAGCGTTTCCCACAGGACGCCATCCGCGAACGAGAGCCAGATCCCGTTCGTCCCTTCGATCAGTCGGCGGCCGTCCATAGCCCCGATGCCGCGCTGGCGCAGATCAGAGGCTCGGTAGAACACGCCGGCGCCCATCATCCCGGTCGGGGTTGTGATCCATACGCCGGTCGACGTTGGTAGGAGTTCGCGGGGGCCCTCTAGCTCGGCGTACCCCGCGAAGGTTCGCGCGACCACGGCTCCCGTCGCCGCATCGACCTCAAGCACTGGGTGCGCATCGTGACGGATGGGGCGACCCAGGGCGACATAGAACCTGCTCCCGTCGGGCGAGACGCCGAACCGCATGACACGTGAAGGCATCGCATACGACGTTCGAGTCGCCCCATCGGCGGGATCGAGTCGATAGATGGAATGGGATGTCGCCACCCACAGGGCATCCGGGCTGGACGCGATGCTGATGATGCGAGGAGCGATCTCACGGGTCAGCGTCGGGGCCAGCGAGGTGCTATCCAGACGCGCGAGTTCGCCTGCGCGAGTGGCGACCCAGGGCGCGAGGCCGGCCACCGCGAGCATCGTCGGCTTGCGCCCGCCGAACGTGAGCGGTTGCCCGCGTGTCACGGTCGAAGGGGGGTCCAGGCGGATGGGGGTCGCCGCGTGCGGGGCGCTCGCCGCGATGGCGAACAGCGCCCCTCGCCCCGTGGTCATCGCGAGGGGACGGGACGGGAGCTGAACAACGCCGCGCGCCGTCCCTTTCGGCAACCTCGGGCGGTGCTGGTGGACGTGGTGGTGCGAAGGAGAAGGAAAGGGACCGTTGGGGGTGGTGGATCGCCCGGGCGATGCCCCAGACCTCCGGGCTTCGGTTGCGCTAGAAACGGAGCATGCGGCAGCCAGAAGGAACATGACGATGACAACACTGACACGACGCTGCAATCTCTGTCTCCCGGCCATAGGATCTGTCCATCGAAGCATAGGGCCGGTGCCGCGTGGCCACGCTCTGACTTCGTTACTTGTTGTCCTCGGACACGCGGTTGGAAACATCTGTGCACGCGGCGGGGCATCCTTTGTTCGCCTATCCCGGCTCTTCGAGGAACTGGTCGGGGTCATCGCCCAGGAGGTAGCGTGCGCCGTCTCCGTTGGCTGATGCAGCGTCCTCGGGGTTGTAGAGACGGCAGGTGGCGAGGGATAGGCACCCGCATCCGATGCAGCCGGTGAGATCGTCGCGCAGGCGTTCCAGTTCGGCGATGCGCTCGTCCAGGCGACCGCGCCAGGAACGTGACAGCTTCGCCCACTCGGACTTATTCGGTGCGCGCCCCACCGGCAGGGTGGAGAGCGCGGCGGTGATCTCCTCAAGGCTGAGACCCACGCGTTGTGCGGCGCGGATGAAGGCGAGACGACGCAGCACGTGTCGCAGGTACACGCGGTGGTTCCCCTCGGTTCGTTCTGAGGCTACGAGCCCGATCGACTCGTAGTAGCGGATCGCCGACGTCTGCATCCCGCTGCGGGTGGCCACCTCACCTATCGAAAGTTCATCCGTCTTCTTCATCCAGATCCCTTGACTTCAAGTGAACTTGAAGTTGTAGGTTACCCGCCATGGACACGATCAACGACCCCATATCGCAGGTGCGTGAACTCATGGCCCGTGCCACCGGAGACGAGAAGCACGAGCAGAGCACGTCGTCGACCCTGGATGCGCTCTGGGTGTTGTATGACCGGATCCTGCACGTCGACCCCGCTAACCCCGCCGGTGAGGATCGCGATCGTTTCATCCTCAGCAAGGGACACGGACCAGTCGGGCTCTACGCGATCCTCGCGGTGAAAGGGTTCTTTCCTACCGAGTGGCTCGATCGGTTCATGGATCACGGGGGTCTGCTCGGTTCTCATCCCGACCGCCAGCTGGTTCCCGGCGTTGAGGCCTCGACAGGCTCACTCGGCCATGGGTTGCCGATGGCGGTGGGCGTCGCGCTCGCGCTCCGTGCGAAGAACCATGCGGAGCAGCGGGTCGTGGTCCTCTGCGGCGACGCTGAACTCAACGAGGGCTCGAACTGGGAGGCCATCCTCCTAGCCCCGCAGCTCGGACTCGGGAACCTCACCCTGCTGGTGATCGACAACCACAGCTCGTCGCTCCGGATGTCGCCGTGGGAGGCCCGGCTCGGCTCATTCGGCTGGGACGCCCACGTCGTGGATGGGCACGACCTCACGGCGCTCGAGGCCGCGCTTCGCGTTCGGCACACGGACCGACCGGTCGCTGTGATCGCCGATGTCCCGGAAGGGGAGTGGTGAGATGCGCGATGCGTTCGTCAGGACCGTGACGTCGCTACTGGACGAGGATCCGCGCAC
>JAYVBZ010000021.1:0-6262 GCA_043750215.1 Actinomycetota bacterium | reverse complement strand
GCCGTGAAGTACTGCGTCTTCGGCATCGCGTCAGTATCGCAGCCACCCGGCAGGCAGGGGCACCCTAACTAGCTCAGTGTTGGCGGGACTCTCGTCGAGCAGGATGTCGGTCTTGACATGCCCGCATCGGTACAGCGCCCACCGAACGATCCCACCCTCGTCCGGGTGCAGCCCGGAGAATCTCACGCCGACGGCGCCGCACTCTTCGCAGAACGGGATCGGTGATTCCGTAGCTGGCAGTTTCGCGGTCTCTTCCCGGCGCGAACATTCGTCGGAGGTAGCGTTTCTCACCCCCCGGTACCCCGACCTGAGTAGGACCTACGGACACCTCCGCATCGCCGGTCCCTACGACGCCGGCATCGGCGAGGCGATCTGGAACAGATTGCCGTCCGGATCGGCGAATGTCGCGAGCCACATGTCCCCGCCGCCCTCGCCGGGCTGGTACGGCTCGTGAGAGACCTCCGCGCCCAGCCCCTTGATCCGCTCGAACTCCTCCTGCACCTTCGGCGTCTCGAAGTTGACGATGATCCGGCCGGGCGACTCGTTTCGGCCCTTGACCTCGGAGTGTGGTCCGATCATCAACATCCCGTTGCCGGCCTGCCAGCCGACGTAGCCGCCGTCTTCCCATCCCGGATCGCCGAGCACCTTGTTGTAGAAGGTCTTGAGTTGCTCCACATCCTCGGTCCCGATCATGACGGTATTGAGGCTCAGCATCGTTCCCCCTTCATCTAGGTCCGAAGACCCACCCTACCGATGTCGGCGTCGAAGGACCATTCGGTCACCCTGGGCTCGAATACGGGTTGGGTACCATGGCCATCCAGAGCTTGCAATCAACCAAGAGTTTCTGAGGTGACCCATGGAATTCGACCGGTTCAGCGTTGGCTTGCTGACGACGAAGTTAGGTGCTCCGCAGAGGAGCGACGTCGGGGACGACTCCATCCAAGACGCGCACATGTCCCATCTTGCGGACCTCCACGAGGACGGCCACCTGCTCGCCACCGGCCCGCTGTCCCACGACCACTACCGAGGGATGTTGCTGTTCAAGACTGACGTTGCAACAGCGACGGAGTTGATGCTGGCGGATCCTGCGGTTCGATCAGGCTGGGTCGACGTGATGGTCATACCGGGGATGGTTCCTGGCGGCGCCATACACTTCACTTCGACCAGGTTCCCCAGATCCATGGCAGAAGCCCGCTGAAAGCGCCCTACGCGGCGAGAGAATTCCCCGGATGAGACGTCCGCAGCGGTGACTTCGCGTGCGAGCGCTTGATGGTTCCCGGAGCAACGAACTCACTCCCACCCGGCCCGGCCTTCACCGCCATGTGCGTCGCACTCCCGGCCAGCAGATCACGCCACGAGAGGAACCAGACGGTCCAGCCGTCGCCCCAGCGGCCAGGCTTGGGACTCCCGGTGATCGTCACCGGATCACCTTGGACGGCCAGCTTGTAGTACGTCTCGGCGTTGGCGGGCGACATGTTCACGCATCCGTGACTGACGTTCGCGAAGCCCTGCTCGCCCACCGACCAGAACGCATCGTGCATGAAATCCCCGGACAGCGTGAACCGCACGGACCACGGCACGAAGATGTCGTACCCGGGTCCGATCATCTCCTCGGGGTTGGTCTTGTCCATGGCCAGGTAGGTGCCGTTCGGCGTATCGTCGCCCGTCTTGCCGGTGCTGATCGGCCAGTTCCCGAACAGCTTGCCGTCCTGGAAGATCTGCACGTGGTGCGTGCGCGTGCTGGCGACCGCGATCAGGGAGCTCCCGATCTCGAAGCTCTGGGTCAGCGTGTGCACGCCGTACATGCCCTGCCCCGCATCCACGCCGTCAAGGTGACCGGCGAACCGAACCGTCGTGTTCGCCGGCCAGTAGACGCGTGGACGGAAGTACAGCGTCTGGTCGCCGTCCCAGTACCAGGCGCCCACGACCGGTTTGGAGGTCCAGATCTGCAGCGAGCGCTCCACCGCGCGCTTGTTGGTGATCGGAGCACTGAAGGTGAGGATGATCGGCATCCCCACGCCGTAGGTCTTGCCGTAGCCCTCGAAGATGGTCGTCGAGAACGTCTTGGTCGGCGCCAGCGTGGTGAACGTGCTGTGCGTGGTGACCGATAGGCCGTCGGCGTCGGTCGCCGTAGCTCGGACCGCGTAGTGCGTGCCGGTCAGGAGGGCCCACCTGCTGTGCCATGCGGTGCCGGCGGCGCCCTTCTCCCCCGCAACGGCCTGTCCATCGGCCTGCGCTGTGACGTTCGTGATGGTGCCACCTGCGACCTGGATGGAGATCCCGGCCGATGGGTCGACCGACTGGGAGCGGTTCGCAGGGGTGATGGTCAGCTGCGCCTGGCTCGCGACCGGTGTGGTGGACGCTCCGCTGATGGTCGGCCGGGGTTGATCACCTTGCGGCGTTGATCGGCACGCCGCCGCGATCACGGACACCACGACGACCACGACGATGCCCCTAGGACGCGAGCGCCGGCGAGCATCGTGTACGGGAGGAGCATTCGCGATCGTCGACCTCATCCATAGTTCATACCTCAGATGTCCGTGTGATGGGCACCCCTTAGAGTGGCGAAGCCGGATATTCGCCTCCGAAGAAAGGACGCAAAGATGACCGAGGACGAACTGATCGAGCTCCTCCGAGAGCGGCAGAACAACGGAAGGACCGCCTATCTGACCTTAGGTGATCTGGTGGCGATGGTGCCCTCGGAACAGGTGGATGAGTGGCGAGCCGTGCTCGCCAAGGTTAAGGCCGCCGATGCCGCACGGAACGCGGACGAGGACCGCGAGGGCTGAGCGAGTCGGCGATGCGTGAAGGGGACACGCTCTCTTCTGAACCCAACCGTGCGGTTCCCCTGGCGCTTTCCCTCCTGGTTCGACGCAAACCCCCGATCATGGGTCAGGGCTCACCCAGGACGGCGACGAGGGTTCTGATGGCGACCTGCGTGTCTTCGGGATCCCTGACGTCGATGCACGTCACGCCCGCTTCGTGGGCCGGGTAGTCGTTCCCCCCGGGGAACAGTGCGTCCCCGATGAAGAGCATGTCCGCGAGCTCGATACCCAGAACCTGTTTCAGCTTCCCGATCCCGTAGGCCTTGTCGATGCCCGGTCGGGTGACGTCGATCGAGGTCGTGCCGCCCAGCCGGACCGAGAACTCGGGGATGAGTTCCTCCAGCAGGACCTGCATCTTCTTCCGCTTGGCGAACCCGGGGTCCCAGGCGGTCTTCTCCGCAAGCGGAGCCTTCTGCCCCAGCGCCGACATGGTGATCTGTGCGCCGCGGTCCTCGATGGTCTCCCCCCAGGTCTTCGCCGGTGCGAAGCCCAGCGAGGTGAGCGCCTGATCCAACGCGCCCGTGATCTTCGCCTTCTGGGCAGGGGTGAGGTCCTCCGAGTAGAGGAGTTCCCATCCCGAGCGGTAGGCGTAGAACTTCGCGCCGCAGGTGGGCAAGAGGGACAGGTTGGCCAGGCCCGAGGCGGCGAGCCCCGCCAGGACCTGGGCCTGGAACTGCGGCCAGTCACCGCCGGAGATGACCGCGACCTTCGTCACGCACAGCAGCTGGCCCAGCAGCGCGGCCATCTCCGCATCGATCGGCGACTTGCTCAGCGCCAAGGTGCCGTCCAGATCGAACACAACGAGTTGTTTCACGCGTAGGAGTCTCCCGCTAACCGATCCGTAAGACCACCGAGGCCGGCGAAGCCGACCCTGATACCGAAAGAGCCCGACGTGGAGGAGCCACCCGCATCCGACAGAGTCCTGGGTGCCGCCACGCCGGAGTAAGCTCGCGCTCATGGTGCTGATCCGGACCGCCACCCCCGACGACCTGCCCACCATCGTCGACACGGCGGCTCGTTCGCTCGATACCGAAGCCATGCTCCGGTGGTCCTTCGGCGAGGACCATTTCGCCGAGCGCATCCGGCGCCACTTCGCCCACTACAACGGTGAGAATCTTGCGCGCGGGTGGGTCCGGCTCGCCGGTGACGGTGCCGGGATCGCCGTGTGGATCCCGCCCGGCTCGCGTGAGGAACACGAAGCCATCACGCCAGCGCCGCCGGGCCGGGAGTCGGAGATCCTAGGCGCCAACGCCGCGCGCCACGCCGCGTTCTGGGGATGGGTCGGTGAACACGAACCCGCCGAGCCGCTCCTCTACCTCAGCCACATCGGCGTGGTGCCAGAACACCAAGGCGAGGGCCTGGGAACCGCCCTACTCCGCGACGGCCTGGCCACCGCCGATCAGCTCGGCGTCCCCACCTGGCTGGAGACCTCGCGCGCGAACAACGTCACCTACTACGAGCGCTTCGGGTTCTTCACCGCACTAGACGAGGACGCCCCCGACGGCGGCCCCCACATCTGGTTCATGCGCCGCCACCCGAGCTGACTCGAGGCGTCGGGTCGCCGCTGGCCGTGTCAGAGGGAGCTTCTAGGGTGCCTCCACGACGTCAACAACTGACCTGAGGACGCATGGCCCGCAAGAACAAGACCACAGTTCCCAAGCAGCCCTGGGACATCCGCTACTTTCGTCGCCATAGGGAGGACGACCCCAAACAGCGGGCGCCGGTGCAGGAATTCCGGCAGGTTTGCCCGATCGGTGTTCGCGCCGAGATCGACGCCACTCTCCAAGCCGTGGCAGAGGCTCCTCCCCCGATGTTCGCTGGAGGTCTGCGCTGGAAACCGATGCACGGGGATATGGCTGGCTGGTTCGAAGTGCGAGTCAAGGGACCCGAGCGGCGCCTCTACCGGGTGTTCTGTTTGCTTGAGCGAAAGGGTGAGGGCCTGCGAGGCCCAAGCATCGTTCTTATAGACGGGATGTGGAAATCAAACGAGACTGCGTTCTCGGAGCGGGACTACGCGCGGATCCGCAGACTGGGAGCCGAGTATCGCGCCCGCACTCCTCGGAGTGTGATCTAGGCGACGGTTCTTTGTCGCTTGCGAACTGACCCTCGCTGCTCTGGCTCGATCGTTACCTGATGTCCAAGAGCTTGCGCCGCCGCGACTACGGTCTTCATCGTCGGGTTAGGGCTATCGGCGGAGAACAGCCTCCTGATCACCTCCGGCGTGACTCCCATCCTCCGCGCCAGTTCGGCTTTCGAGACATCCTGAGCCACTCGTGCGCTGTCCAGGCCGCGCACCAGACTGTCGATGGCGTCGATCCTGGCCCGGGCAAGCCTGTAAGCGGCCCTGTACTGCGGGTCCCGCACGTCTCTCTCGACGTCGCGATCGAAAGCAGTCTTCACCTCTTTTCCCATTCCGGACACCGTAACATATACGTTACGCCACTGTCACCCTCACAAGCACGCCTACTCGGCGGCCTGCTTCGCGCGAAACTTCGCGATGGGCTCGATCAACGTCACGGGGACCGGCTGACCCAGCGGGAAACGGATCGTCCCCTTGCTGACCTCGTACGGCGCCAGCTCGTCCTTGAATCTCTCGACCAAGCCGTCGCCGGCAGGGTAGAGCGAGTAGTGCCGCTTCCATCCGGCGAAGTACATCACGGGGACGCCGTGCAGTCTGTACGCCGGGATCTGGTAGCTGATCTCTTCCTCGGCGTCGGGCACGGCCTTGCGGATGGTGCGCCGGACGCGCTGCAGGATCGCCTGCACGTCTTCGGGGTGCCTGGCGACGTACTCGTCGACGGACTTGAAGTCGGTCTTGGCCACGCAGCCACCCTATTCAACCCCCCCGCGACCAGGTCTCGTCACGAGAAGGCTCTTTGCTATGGACCCCGCCGGGCGAGAGGATACGGCGGGATGAGAGCGTCTGAGCACAGAGCCGGGCCTGCAGAGACACGCGAACTGGCCGATGGGCAGGTCCTGCTCGAGCGCGATGTCGCCGTCGTGGTCCGCGACGGCCTCCGGCTCTCCGCCGATGTGTACCGCCCCAACCGCCCCGGCCCTTTCCCCACGATCCTGGAACATCTCCCCTACCGCAAGGACGACTCGCGCGTGGCGACAGACCGCGCGAACGGATCGTTCCTGGCCTCGCGCGGGCTCGCCTTGGTTCGCTTGGATGTGCGCGGGACCGGTAACTCCGCGGGTGTCGCCGCCGATGAGTACACGCTTACGGAGCAACTCGACGGCGTGGACGCGGTCGAGTGGATCGCTGCGCGAGAGTGGTGCAACGGGAATGTCGGCAGCTGGGGAGTTTCCTACGGCGGCTTCTCCTCGATCCAGTTGGCCTGTCACCGCCCGCCCGCACTCAAGGCGATCGCTGCGGTCTATGCGACGGATGACCGTTACACCGACGACATGCACTTCGCGGGCGGAGCACTCTG
>JAYVBZ010000020.1:0-6648 GCA_043750215.1 Actinomycetota bacterium | reverse complement strand
CTGGTCCAGTGTGACCTCCACCGGCAGGTCCGACACCCAGTCGGCCACGAACGCCGCAGCCTCTGCTTCCCCGGCGCCGTCGGGGATCAGCCAAGGGGTAACGGACTCGATCCGCACCATGTCAGCCAGCAACTTCTCAGCTCCTTCGTTCGTGATCACGTTGGGGCTCCTTCTTCATCGAGGGCGAAGTGGCATGCGACGCTGTGCGTGTCGGCCGCCAGGACAGGATCTTCCGTGGTGCAACGCTCCGGTCGGTCGAGCGTGTCGTAGCGCCAACACCGTGGATGGAATCGGCACCCGGACGGCACGTTGCGCGCCGACGGTGTCTCGCCGGACAGGAGGATCTGCTCGGCCGCCGCCCCGGCCTCGGGCACCGGGATGACTGATACCAGCGCGCGGGTGTAAGGGTGCTTCGGGTGCGCGATGACCTGGGCGGAGGGACCGATCTCAACGATCCGCCCCAGGTACACCACGGCGATCCGATCCGCGACGATCCAGGCCAGCGAAAGGTCATGGGTGATGAACAGGTATGCCAAGTCGCGCCGGTCGCGAAGCTCCAGCATCAGCTGAAGGATCCCGGCGCGCAGGGACACATCAAGCATCGACACCGGCTCATCGGCCACGACCAAGGCCGGCTCCAGCACCATGGCCGCGGCGATAGCCACGCGTTGGCGCTGCCCCCCGGACAGGTGGTGCGGGTAGCGCAACGCGATCTCACGCGCAGGGTGCAGCCCGGCGCGTTCCAGCGCGTCGAACACCAGTCTGCGCCGCTCCGCGTCGCTGGCGACCCGCTTATGCACGAGCAGTGGTTCCGACACGACGTCGTAGACCGACTGCCGCGGGTCGAGCGACTCGTATGGATCCTGGAACACCATCTGGATCCGCTCGCGCAGCGGGCGCATCTCCCGCGTGGACAGATGCGTGATGTCCTGGCCCTGGAACTCGATGGTGCCCTGGTCCGGCTCGACCAGACGCATCACCGCACGCGCGAGCGAGGTCTTGCCGCACCCGGACTCCCCGACCAGCGCGAGCACCTCGCCCCTCTGCATGTCGAACGAGACGCCGTCCACGGCGAGCACCGGCTTCACCCGGCGCTTCCGCGCGGCGTAGGTTACGTGCAGGTCGCGCACACGCAGGATCGGCTCCTCGCCACTGGTCGATACGCTCACGTGCTCACCTCTTCACCAACAAGATGACACGCAGCCGTATGTTCGACTCCGACGTCGCGCGTGACGGGGTCTTCGATGACACATCGCTCGACCGCCACAGGACAGCGCGGGGCGAAGCGGCACCCCGGTGGCGGCGCGGCCAGGTCGGGCGGGTAACCGGGCATGCCGTCCACTAACCGCCGCTCCCCACGGATGTTCGGGAACGCCTGGAGCAGGCCCTTCGTGTAGGGGTGCTGCGGTCCGTCGCCGCCCCCGGCCCCGGGGAACAGGGTCCGCGCGGTCGCCTCCTCGACCATACGGCCGGCGTACATGATCCCGACACGATCGCAGGTCTCGGCCAACACCGACAGGTCGTGGGAGATCAGCAGCATCGCTAGCCCGAAGCGGTCCTTCAAGGTGCGCAACAGGTTCAGGATCTGCGCCTGCGTCATCACGTCGAGCGCCGTGACCGGTTCGTCCGCGATCACGAGGTCGGGCCGGCAGGCGAGTGCCATCGCGATCATCACCCGCTGGCGCATGCCTCCCGAGAGCTCGTGCGGATAGTCCGCGGCCCGATCCGGCGAGATCCCGACCGCGTCCAGCAGCTCCGCCGCCCGCGCCCGCGCCTCCTTCTTCGGGGTGCCGGGTTCGTGCAATTCAATCGGCTCGCGGATCTGGCGCCCGATCGTGTGCACGGGGTTCAGCGCGTTCATCGCTCCCTGGAACACGACCGCGATCCGGCGCCACCGCAGGTCCTGGAGCGAGTGTTCGTCCAAACCGACCAACTCGGTGCCGTCCAACATGATCGACCCCGTTATAGAGGCCGATCCCGGCAGCAGCTGGGGCAGCGCGAGTGCCAGCGTCGTTTTGCCACACCCGGACTCGCCAGCCAGCCCCAACACCTCCCCCGGCTCCAGCGTCAGGTCTACTCCGCCCACCGCCTCGACCGAGACCGACTCGGTCTGGTAGCGCACCCGCAGGTCGTGGATCTCGATCAGGCTCATCGCCGCTCCCGCAATCGTGGGTTCAGGATGCGGTCCAGCGTGTGCCCGGCGAGAGTGAATCCGAGCACGACCAGCACGATGCCGAACCCCGGCGGCAGGAAGTACCACCACGCGCCGCGCCCGACGGCACCGCTGACGAACGCGAAGTGCAGCATCGTTCCCCACGAGACGTGGACGGGATCGCCAAGGCCAAGGAACGCGAGCGTCGCCTCCGCCAGGATCGAGCCCGCGATCACCAACACGGCGTTGGCGAAGATCAGCGGCGCCACGTTAGGCAGGACCCGTCGCATCATCACGCGTAACCGCGATGCGCCGATCGAGTGCGCTCGAACAACGAACGCGCGCTCGCGCAGCGACAGCACCTGGGAGCGCACGATCCTGGCGACGCTCGGCCACCCCGTCAACCCGATCACCAGGATGATGATCTCCAGGCTCGAGCCGAAGATCGCCGCCAGCACGATCACCAACGGGATCGTCGGCAGAACCAAGAAGAAGTCGGTGATCCGCATCAGCGTCGAGTCGATCCACCCGCCTCGATAACCGGCGATCAACCCGATCGTCGAACCGATCCCGATCGAGATCGCCGTTGCGAACAGACCGACCAGGATGGAGATGCGACCGGCGACGAGGAACTGCGACCACACGTCGCGGCCAAGCTCGTCGGTGCCCAACCAATGAGCGCGCGAGGGCGACGCCAGGATGTCCGCCGCGGTTTCGCCTACCTTGGTCGCGTCGAAGGGCCAGATCAGGGGGCCGACGACCACGAGCAGCGTGATGAACGCCAGCAGCAGCAATCCCGCCCGCCCCATCGAGTTGTGCCAGATCTCGCCCCACACTCGCTTGGCCGTGGCACGTCTGCCGGCCCAACGATCCAGCCCTTCCGCCTGCTGCATCAGGTCCGACATCAGGACTCCTTCACTCTCGGGTCGAGCACGCGGTACAGCAGGTCCGCCAGGAAGTTCGCGACGATCACCGTGACCGCGAACAACAGGAAGCACGCCTCCAACACGGGGTAGTCGCGCCGGAGCACTGCCTCATACGTCAGCTCGCCCATGCCTGGCCAGGAGAAGACCGTTTCGACCTGGATCGCCCCGCCGACCACGATCCCGACATACAGGGCGGTGGTGGTGACCACCGGCAGCATGCCGTTGCGCACGGCATGGCCCCACACGACCCGGCGTTTCGACAGTCCCTTGGCCTTGGCGGTCGTGACGAAATCCTCGGTGAGTACGTCCACGAGCGAACTACGCGTGATCAACACGAACTGCCCGATGTCGACCAGTACCAACGTGATCGTGGGCAAGATCAGGTGCCTCCCCACGTCCAGTGCCGGCCCAAGCGGCGAGGAGTAGGTTGCAAGTGGCGTCGAGATGCCGGTCGTCGGTAGCACGTGGAACCACACGCCGAACGCGAATAGCAGCAACATCCCGGTCCAGAAGGTGGGCATGCTCCACAGCACGAGCGAGGAGATCACCGTGGAGGAGTCGGCCTTGGAGCCCCGGCGCGACGCTGCCCAAACGCCCAGCGCGATCCCGATCACGGTGACCAGGATCGTCGCGGCCGCCAGCAACACCATCGTATTGACCAGCCGCTCCCCGACGATCTCGGAGACCGGGCGCCGGAAGGTGTAGGAAAAGCCGAGATCTCCGTGCAGCAGTCCTTTGAAGTAGATCCAGAACTGTTCCCACAATGACTTGTCCAGCCCGAACAGCGAACGCAGCTGCGCCACGACCTCAGGGGTCAACCGCCCCGAACGCGCGTACAGCCGGGTCGGATCCCCCGGCAGGACGCGGAACAACAGGAAGTTGAACGCGATCACAGCGAACAGCAGCGCGAGCAACTGCAGGACCTTGCGTGCGAGGTACGGCAGGCGCACGTTGGTCCGTTCCCTCAGTCCCCGCCCCGGCTCACGCCGGGGTCGCGTTGGTGTAGTTGGCTCGCGTGAAGTTGAAGACGATGCCGCCCGGCGTGTCGGCGAACCCGGTCCACAGGTCTGAGCGGTAGGCCTGCAACTTGTCCTGATACCACATCACGATATACGCGCAGTCGTCGTAGAACAGTTGCTGCGCTTGGCCCACGACGTCGACGCGCTTGGCGTGATCCAGTTCGGTTGCTTGCTCCGCATAGAGCTGGTCGTACGTGGGGTTCGCGTAGTACACGTCGTTGTTCCCACCGATCTGGCTGGACAGCGGGATACCCAACATGTAGTCGGGATCGTTCACGCCGGTGTCCCAGCCCCACACGAACAGGTCCCAGTCGGTGCCACCGTAGACGATCGCGTCCAGCGTGTTCTCGTCCAACGTGCTGAGGTCCAGCTTGATGCCGACCTTCGCGGCGGCATCACGGAACAGCTGAGCGGCTCGCACGTCGACGGTCGTCGACTCGATCGCGATCAGCCGAAACTCCAGCAGTTCCCCATCCGAGGTCTGGCGCACCCCGTCGCCGTTGCGGGTCGTGTAGCCGGCCTGGTCCAGCAGCTGGTTCCCCTTGTCGGGATCCGCGTTTATCTGCTGGTCCGCAGGAACCTCCAGCATGTAATCGCCGAAGGCCGGAGGCAGCAGCACGCTGCCGGGTGTGCCGTGTCCGGCTAGCGCGATCTGAACCAGCTGGTTGCGGTCCAACGCGTAGCTGAGCGCCTGTCGGACGTCCTTCTGCAGCAGCAGTGGATTGCCCTTGGAGTCCGAGGCCGCCGAGACGTTCATCCCGATGTGGTGGAACGAGAATCCGGGCAGCGACACGGCCGTAACCCCGGTTGCTCCGTCCAGCCCGTCCCAGATCGTCGGCGGCACCTCGGTCAAGATGTCGACCTCACCCGCACGCATGCTCTGCGCCATGACATCTTCGTTCTGATACAGCACCCAGATGACCGTGGCCGGCCCGGGGGCCGTGCCCCAGAAGCCGTCGTAGCGGTTGATCGAGACCGTCTGGCCGCGTTTCCACTCGCCGAAGACGTACGGGCCGGTGCCCACGGGGGTGGGGTTCTCGAACTTCTGCACATCAGCGTTGCTCATGCCGTCCCAGATGTGCTTGGGCAAGATCGGGATCGCGAGCGCCGGATCGAAGGCCTGGGGCTTGGAAAACGTGAGGATCACGTCGCTGCCGCTGGCCTTGATGCTCTGCATGTCCGCGAGCCATTGTGCGAACTGCGACGACTTCTGCCCCGCGACCAATGAGAACGTGAAGACGACGTCATCGGCCGTGAATGCCTCGCCGTCATGCCACGTCACGTTCGGACGGAGGTGGTACGTGACCTGCTTCCCGTCGGCCGACACGTCGGTCGACGCTGCGAGGCTCGGGACCGGGTTCAGGTTCGCGTCGTAGTCCGTCAGCTTGTCGTAGATCAGCTGCAGGACCTCGACCGCCTCGGTCGTGGTCGACGTCAGTGGATTCATAAGATCAGGCTCCGAGGACCAGCCGACACGCAGCGTCGCTGTTGCCGCTCCACCCGGGCCCCCGCTGCCCGTACTGGTCGCGGTCTGCCCCGCGCCTGTGCAGGCCGCCAGCAGCTCCGGCAGGCTGAGAGCCAGGACCGCCCCGCCCGCCGCTCGCGTTAAGAACCGGCGCCGGGTCAGCCCGGGTTTCGTCGCCTCACGTGGTGCTGTCATCGTCGTCCCCTTCCGATGCCTGTGCGCTGCGCGACAGGAAGACTACATGCTGGTCGCTTGTTGGAGCAGCATGACGCTACGCACGCTCTCTACGCACCCGGCTTCGACATCTTGCCCCGTGTCCCACCGCGGGGCGCCTGTGACATCATGACCGCCGTGATGCGCATCGATCTGCGCTCGAGCAGCGCCCATCGGGCGGTGTGCTCAACCGTTCTCTTCACTCAACCGTTCTCTTCAAAGGAGGATCCACCACTTGACCGAAACCTCTCGTTCGCCGGACCTGCTGGCCGAGGCCATGAAAGTCGTGCCCGGCGGTGTTGGTTCCAGTGCGCGTAGCGTGCGTGCGGGATGGGACCCCTACCCGCCGTTCATCGCCCACGGGACCGGTTCGCACATCGCCGACGTCGACGGACATGAATACGTCGACTACCTCATGGGCCTGGGCCCGTTGCTGTTAGGCCATCGTCCGCCTGAGGTCACCGCTGCCGTGGTCGAAGCGATCCAGACGTACGGGACCGTGTTTGGGCTGCCGTACGAGTTGGAGGCCGAGGCCGCGCGCAAGGTGGTCGATGCCGTGCCCAGCGTGGATATGGTCCGCTTCGCGAACTCCGGGTCCGAGGCGGTGGGAACCGCCGTCCGTTTGGCGCGCGCGGTGACGGGCCGCCGCCTGTTGGTTCGGTTCGAAGGCCACTATCACGGGTGGCTCGACACCGTGTACTGGTCCAATCATCCGGACCCCGCGGTTGCCGGCCCGGCCGAGCGGCCGGTCACGGTTCCCGCCGGGAAGGGGCTGCTGCCCGAGGTCGCCGACTCGCTGGTGGTCCTCACGTGGAACGACCCGGAGTCCTTCACCGCGGTGATGGATCAGATCGGTGATCAGGTCGCCGCCGT
>JAYVBZ010000019.1:0-11175 GCA_043750215.1 Actinomycetota bacterium | reverse complement strand
GGATATCAGCTTCATCATCACCCAACTGATCAGACCAGGGGGAGACTTCGCAGGGGTCGTTGATCCCTCCAAGGTCGCCGTGGCGGGGCATTCTGACGGCGGCGATGCCGCGCTCGCCGCATCCGACGCCGGCTGCTGCCGGGACCCTAGGATCGATGCCGTTATCGTGATGGCCGGTGCCGAGATGCCGTCTGGAAACGACTACTTTTCGCGGCCCGGGCCACCGATCTTGGTCATCCAGGCAGCGGGCGACACCATCAATCCACCCTCAACAGCACACGTCATATATGCGAACGCGGGCTCTCCGAAATACCTCCTGTGGTTCCGGGCAGGCGACCACCTGAGCCCTTACATCGGGACCGCGCCCCTGGAGGCGATCGTACGGACTGTGGGCCGCGCATTCCTTAACCGGTACATCGGCGGCATGCCACAAGCGCCCATCCGACTCCCGACGAACGCGTCCACCGTCGCCGAACTACAGACAGCGG
Source organism: Actinomycetota bacterium (assembly GCA_043750215.1). Lineage (GTDB taxonomy): Bacteria > Actinomycetota > UBA4738 > UBA4738 > HRBIN12 > JANXVR01. Next base: position 10,687 of record JAYVBZ010000019.1, on the reverse strand, counting down.
GATAGGGCTTCAGACACGGCTGTTCGAGCACGGGCGACCCGCCTGGTGCCCGCCTATCGGTTTGACCGGTAGCCACGGGCACGAGATGGTGACTGATCGCGAGGACGAGCCCGGCAGAAACCGTTGCAGTCACCGTGATCGGATACCTCGTCGGATGGGATCCACCGATCTAGGCGTCTCACCTCATGCCACTACAATCAGTTCTCCGACGAGAGCAGGAGGAGCGCCTTGGGCTATGGACGAACCATCGCCGTTAACCTGACCTACGACACAGCTGTGTCCCGGGTGAAGGAAGCATTCAAGGAACAGGGCTTCGGCGGCTGCTGCCGTGCACCGTGGTCGTCCGCCGGCATGGTGAGCAGACCCTGGTCCATGCCCTCGACGCACGGGTGATGGTCCGCATCACGGAGCGCTCGGAACTGGAACCGATCGCGGAGGAAGCGGCGCGGCGGATCGATCACGCCATGGACTCGCTCTCCGGTGGCCGCCCCGCCGGCGACTGAGTAGTTTCAGCTGAGCGGAAAGTGCCGATCGAACGGATCGGTCAAGCGAACACGGACGAACCAGGAGGGGTGATGTTCACCAGAGAACTCACCCGAGTGTTCGATCGCCTCGTGCAGGTTGGTATCCGGTCCGACGACCCCGACGACGTTGGAGCGCGGAAGGCCACCCTCACGCTGTGGACGGTGCTCATCGGCGGGGTTTCGGGGATCTGGTCCCTGGTCTACCTGGCGTTGGGTTTCCCGCTCGCCGGCGCGATTCCACTCGGATATCTGTTCGTCACCTTCGTCAGCTTCGTTCACTTCGTGCGAACCAAGCGGGAGAACTTCCTCCGGACCAGCCAGCTGTCACTGCTGCTCGTGCTTCCGTTCCTGATGCAGCTCACGCTTGGAGGGTTCCACACGTCGAGTGGCGTGATGCTGTGGGCCTTCGTGGCACCCCTCGGGGCATTGATGTTCCAGGGACCGATGCGTTCGATCCCGTGGTTCGTCGCCTACTTGACGCTCGTGGTCGCCTCGGCCTCGGTTGACGCCAGCGTCGTGAGCCAGGGCCGACATGTGCCCACCGGAGCCGTCCTGAGCTTCTTCGTCATCAACTTTGGAGGCGTCTCGCTCGTTGCCTACCTCCTGCTGGGCTACTTCGTCCGTGAGCGGGATGAGACGAAGGGAGCCCTGGACGAGGAGCACCGTCTCCTACTGGTGGAGCAGGAGCGATCAGAGGGGCTCTTGCTGAACGTGCTGCCGGAGCCCATCGCGGCTCGGCTCAAGAGCGGCGAGGCCGTCATCGCCGACACCATCCAGGAGGTCACCGTCCTCTTCGCTGACATCGTGGGGTTCACGGAGCTCACTGCAACGTCCCCGGCACAAGAGGTAGTGGCGATCTTGAACGAACTCTTCTCTAGATTCGACGAGCTTGCGGACCGGTGGGGACTGGAGAAGATAAAGACGATCGGCGATGCGTACATGGTGGCCGGGGGGCTGCCTCCATTGGGCTCCGGTGACGCCAAGGCGGTAGCTGAAATGGCTTTGGGGATGCTACGCGCGTCCCGACGATGTTCGCACGATGTCGGGCACCCACTGATCATTCGAGTCGGTATCGACACGGGCTCGGTGGTCGCCGGAGTCATCGGGCAGAAGAAGTTCACGTATGACCTCTGGGGCGACACCGTGAACACGGCGAGCCGGATGGAATCGACCGGCCTCCCCGGTCAGATCCAAGTAACCGAGCGTACGCGGAATCGTCTGGGGGATGAGTTCCGGTTCGAGGAGCGCGGATGGATCGACGTCAAGGGGAAGGGAGGCATGAGGACCTACCTCCTCGTGGGGGGACTGACCCCACCTTCCCTAGCCCGGCCGTAGCTCCGCCGACGGCACGCCCAGTCCGCTGGCGCTGGCCGATGCGCGCGCAGGCTCTCGGCTCGACGTCAAGGCCGCTTGACGCCTACTGACTATCCGCGGGCCCGCCGCTCTTCCCCTCTAGGGTATGGAGCCGCTCGCGGTACTCGTCTGCATCGATCTCACCTTTGGCGAACCGCTCGGCGAGCACGTCTTTCGCCCCGCGAGGTTCTCGTCGATCGCCGCGATCGCCCTCGGCCATGAAGGCCCTGAGCGCCGCCCACACGAGCGCCAAGATCACGCTCATCGAAAGGACCATCCAGAAGATCCCCCAACCCCCGTCGTTCCAACCGTACGGCATCATGTCGTCCCCTTCCCATTCTTCTCATGTATCCCGAGCCTACGCGTCGACCGGGCGGAAGGGCGGCCAAAGGTCCGGCTCCTCAAATGACCTTTCGGCCACTCCAGAGATCGCCTCGGGAGCCACCCCGATAAGGGTCGGCTCCCACGCGGACCGGCGCCGCGGCGGTCCAACTCCACAGACCGCGCCACCCGAGCGAGCGGCACAGAGCGCCGGCCTGGTGAGACGAAGGCGAAGCTTGCCTGTCTACACAAAGGGGGCGTGAACATCACGTTCCGAGTTCGCGACGTCGGCCACGGGACGATCACGATCGAAGACGACGCGGTCCTCACACTCACGATCCTCCGCGAGGCCGGGCTCGATCAGGGTCCGTAACGTACATGCTTCCCGTCCCCCAGCTCGCGACGATCCAGCCTCACGGCGTGAACAGGTTCAGATTCCCGAGCTGTCCGCCACCCGCGGTGTCACCGTCTACTGCGACAGAACGATCGCGCCCGTCACCCCCAGCAGGGCCGCCATCGGGAACCCAGCTAGCAGATCCTCGACCCCTTGGGGGCAAACGCGACCACACCTCCGTGCCCAAGGATGTGAGTCAGCGCCACGATGACGCCGAGAGAGACCAGGGACCAACCCAAGATCCATTGCCGTTTGTATGCAGCCGGTGAGCGCTTCTTCAGAGTCGCAGCCTTGTGCTGAGCAGTTTGTGTCTCCCGGGCGCGAGCCTCTTTCCCCATGTTCTGACCCTTCTGCGGGGGCTTTCGTCGTCCGCGCTGCTTCCCCGGCATCGACACCCCCCGAGCAGGAATAATCTAATCAGTTGCTGAATACGACGAAGGATAGTAGATGTAGCGACCGGCGACCTGCGCGACGGCTGTCTTTGTCGGGATCGGGAGCTGCTATGCCGATCTGACATGGAGCCGACACCCACGAGATAGCGTCGGGGCCCCTGACGATTCAGGTCACGTGGACCGTCCGGTCAAAACGCAAGGGTGCCATATCCTAGAGGGGTACTTGATGGCGACACGGAGGGAAAAGATGCAGCACCACGAACAGGGACATCGTCCAGACGTGAAGAGAGCCGGCGACGAACGGGATCCCCGCCCTGAAGGAATTCCGGCCACCACCGAGCACGCCAGTCACGACATGAGCCAGATGGAGCACACCGGTCACGACATGGGTGCCGAGGCAACAGCACAGAGCCCCCACGACGCCATGGGCCACGGCGGCCATGCAGGGATGTCGATGGCGTCGATGGTCCGCGATATGAGGAACCGATTCCTCGTCGCGATCATCCTCTCGGTCCCGATCTTGCTCTGGTCACGGATCGGACGAGACGTACTCGGCTTCCAGCTATCCGCTCCGTTGGGTATGCGTGACGATGTGTTCCAGCTCCTGCTCAGCATCCCCGTCGTCTTCTACTCCGCGTGGATCTTCTTCTCCGGAGCGGTGCGAGCCCTGCGTGCCCGAACGCTCGACATGATGGTCCTGGTCGCCGTCGCGGTCGGCGCGGGGTGGATCTACTCAGTCATCGTCACCTTGACCGGCGGGGGGGATGTCTTCTACGAGGCCGTCACGGTACTGACTTCGTTCGTGCTGCTCGGCCACTGGTTCGAGATGCGCGCACGCGGCGGCGCGAACGACGCCATCCGCAAACTCCTCGACCTCGCACCGCCGATGGCACTGGTTCTTCGGGACGACGAGCCCGTTGAGATCCCGACCTCAGCGGTCGTGGTCGGGGATCTCCTACTCATCCGTCCGGGCTCGAAGATACCCGTCGACGCCGTGGTGACGGAGGGCACAGGCGACGTTGACGAATCGATGGTCACTGGCGAGAGCCTGCCCGTGGCGAAGAGCCCGGATTCAGAGCTGATCGGCGCGACGATCAATACGAACGGGTCCCTTCGAGCGCGAGCCGTGAAGGTCGGCTCGGATACCGCCTTGGCTCAGATCGTGAAGTTGGTCCAAGAGGCGCAGAACTCGAAGGCGCCGGGCCAGCGGCTGGCCGACCGTGCTGCTTTCTGGTTGGTCCTCGTCGCCCTGGTCGGTGGAGGCCTCACATTCGCGGTGTGGAGGCTTGCCGGGAGCACAACTTCTGCGGCGATCCTGTTCGCGATCACTGTGGTTGTGGTCACCTGCCCGGACGCCCTTGGGCTCGCGACACCGACGGCGATCATGGTCGGCACCGGGCTCGGCGCGACCCGCGGCATCCTGTTCAAGAACGCGATGGGGTTGGAGACAGCCGCTCGGATCGAGATCGTGGTGATGGACAAGACGGGAACCCTCACCAAGGGAGAACCCGAGGTGACCGACGTCATAGTCGACGGTATGCCGGAAGACCAGATGCTCGGGCTCGCGGCCGCGGTGGAACGGGAGTCTGAGCATCCACTGGCCCAAGCGGTCGTTGCGTACGCGGGCGCCTCGAACGGCAGGCGCGCCGAAGCATTCGAGAACGTGCCGGGAAAGGGTGCCGTCGCCACAGTGGATGGGCGAAGGGTCGCCGTCGGGAACGGCGCGCTCATGGAACGCGAGGGCGTCGACCTGGGATCGATGGAGGATCGGCGACGCGAACTCGCCGATGGAGGCCGCACCGCCGTGATCGTCGCAGTCGGCGGGCGCGTCGCAGGGCTGATCGCGATCGCGGACGCCCCCCGACCAACCGCCGTAGCGGCCGTAGCTGCGCTGAAGTCGGCAGGCGTTGAAGTCGTCATGCTGACCGGAGACAACGAGGCGACGGCGCAGCGGATCGCCGGCATCCTTGGCGTCGACCGGGTGATCGCCGAGGTGCTCCCCGGCGACAAGGCTTCGAAGATCGGCGAGCTTCAGGCTGATGGCACGAAGGTCGCCATGGTTGGTGACGGCGTGAACGACGCACCGGCGCTCGCGAGCGCGGACCTGGGGATCGCGATCGGAGCCGGGACGGACGTCGCGATCGAGACGGCGGATGTCGTGCTGATGCGATCGGACCCGCTCGATGTGGCAACGGCGCTCGCGATAGGTCGAGGAACGCTCCGGAAGATGCGGCAGAACCTGGGCTGGGCAGTGGGCTACAACGCGATCGCGATCCCGATCGCCGCGGGTGTGTTCCAACCGAGCCTCGGGCTGGTCCTTCGTCCGGAGATCGCAGCGCTATCGATGTCGGGATCGAGCTTGATCGTCGCGGTGAACGCCCTCTTGCTGAAACGGCTCCGACTCCCTGGCTACGGCGACGCATCCCAAGGCGACCGGTGATCAGACCCGATCTTCGTTCTGGTCCTGACGCACATCTCGGCGCCACGCGCCCTTCGCAACCACTTCACACGCGGTACCTACCGTACGTCTTGTCGTAGATCGGAAGGAACCGGACCGGGACTTGGAAGGGAGATCGATCGTGATGAAGCATCTTCTTGATACGGATGCGCCTGCAGAGGCGGGAGGCGGGACGGGCCGGCGGCGCGGGGAGGCGAGAAACGCCGGCGCCTCGTCGTGAACATCTTGCCCCATCAGCGCATCCATCCCCGGGTCAACCGAGATCGCCATCTGCTCGGTCATGATGCGATCCACCTCTAGCTGGGCGTGCGAGAAACCCATGATAGAGGCGGGAGCAGACGCTGTGGCGAAGGCCGCCACGATGAACAGCACGACGACGACGAACCCTGTGCCGATCAGGCCGCCGAGTGCCTTCGAGCCGGAGAAGTCGCCCACGATGAACGCTGCCATCACCCCGACCACGATCGCGCCGAGGATCGTTAGTGTCCAGATCATCGTCCGTCCTCCTTCCGTTCGAGTTGGCAGCGATCGTGCCCCGCTCCTCGTTGGGCTGCCGGAGCCTGGATCCTGGGCACGAACCGAGGTGTCCTCTTCGCGTAGACATCCCAGGCAGAGCCGAACTCAGCTCGCACGACCCTCTCCTCCGAGAGAGACAGGCGTCGGTACACCCAGACGAGGATCGGGAACATCAGGAGCGTGGGGATCGTCGGCCACTGCAGCAGGAAGCCCGCCATCACAAGCAGGAACCCGACGTACTGGGGATGGCGCACGCTCGCGTAGGGGCCCGTTGCGGCGAGGCGTCCGGATCGGCGGACTCTCCAGAGCACGCCCCACGCGGTGACGATCAGCCAGATGCCGAAGCCGATCAGTGCGTAGCTAGCGAAGTGGAACGGGCTCAGATGCGGGTCCCACTTCCATCCGATCAGGTCGTTCCAAAGGTGTCCGCCCGCGTGCGTCGCCGTGAGAGCGGGGAACCTGTTGCCGAGCCATCCGCTCAAGAGGTAGACGGTGAGCGGGAGCCCGTACATCTCGGTGAAGAGCGCCACGATGAACGCGGAGAACGCCCCCATCGCGGTCCACTCCTGCCGAGTCTTCGGCCGCGTGAAACTCAGCGCAAAAACGATGAGGATCGCCGAGTTCAACGCGACCAGGGGCCAGAGTCCGTAATCATCGCTCATCGCCCTCGCCTCCTTCTTGGGTCTGTCACGGATCGAACCTAGGGATCAGTTGTGAACGGGCGGTGAAGCAACGAGCGAGGGGGTATGCGCTTCAGTTCAGACGACTGCCGTGAACCCCCATTCATATCCCGCCCCCATCGCCGCTTCACACGGTCTTCACCCCCGTGTCCGAACCTGTCGTGGTCAGGAAATGGTAGGCGACGCGGAGGTGGGCTTCGATGATCGTTCGAGGACCGAAACCGGCGAACTGGACGCCCCTGACCATCGCGGCCGTGTTCGCACTGGTGACGGCCGTCCTCTACCTCGCGCCTCTCCAGGGGTTGCTGCTGGTCGGCCTGTGGCTGATCTGTCCGCTGCTCATGATCGGGATGCATCGGTCAGGTCGCCACCACGGTCAGCCACACTGATCGGCTAACAAGCGCCCGATCGTGGCCGTACGATGGAACCCTCGACGGTGATCCGAACGGTGTAGCCATTCTTCGATCGGGGGAGGCACGTGGGTAAAGCGACGATCCTGGTCGTCGACGACGAGCGCAAGATCCGAGACCTTGTTCGTTCCTACCTCGAGGCCGAGGGCTATTCGGTGCTCACCGCGGAGACCGGGCAAGGAGCCCTGGAACTAGCGCTGCGGACCCACCCGGACGTTGTCGTCCTCGACCTCATGCTGCCGGACCTCTCCGGCGAGGAGGTCACGAGGTCTCTCCGTGAGACCTCCGACGTTCCGATCCTGATGCTGACGGCGAAAGCGACGGAGGACGACCGGGTGACGGGCCTTCGGCTCGGCGCCGACGACTACCTCGTGAAACCGTTCAGCCCTCGCGAGCTCGCTGCGAGGATCGAGGCGATCCTTCGACGGACCAGGGGCGCCGGGCCAGATGCTGGAGCGCTCTCGTTCGAAGGCGGCCACCTGGTCATCGACCGCGACGCGTGGGAGGTTCGGGTCAACGGGAAGCTGGCGCTGCTGACGAAGAGCGAGTTCGACCTCTTGTTGGCACTCGCGTCCCGCCCGGGACGCGTGTTCTCCCGCTACGAGCTCGTGACACGAGTCCAGGGATTCGACTTCGAGGGGTACGAACGGACGATCGATGCCCATGTGAAGAACCTGCGTCGGAAGCTCGGAGACGATCCACGGGCCCCCAGCTACATCGTCACCGTGACGGGCGTCGGCTACAAACTTGCGGTCGCCGCCGATGGCTAGGCGGTCATTCGCGCTGCGCCTCACGGCCGCATTCGTCGGCGTCGGTATCGCCGCAGCAGCGGTTGCGGCGCTCTTGGTCAACGCAGAGTTCGGCAGGCGGTTCGCGGACTACCTGGACAGCCGCCAAGTCTCTCAGGAGCAGCAGGTCACGGCTGCGCTGGCTGCCGCCTACCGAAGAGCAGGCGGGTGGTCGACCGCGGATCTCTCGCCTGTCGGCGCGCTGATCGCGATGGAGGGCGGCACGCTCGAGATCCGCGATCTCACGGGGTCCACTGTGTGGGTCGCCGACCGGAGGACGACCGGGATAGATCCCTCGGTGCATCGGGCGATGATGGGCGCGGGACCGCTCGGCCCGGAGCACACCCTGCCGGTCGAGGTGCAAGGGAACGCCGTCGGATACGCGGTGATGCGCCTGCCGACCGGCGGGCTGCTCCCCCACGACGTCTCGTTCCGAGATTCCGTCAATCGCCTCCTCTTCTTCGGCGCCATCGCCGCTGCCGTCGTTGCCTTACTACTGGGATTGCTACTCGCGAAACGGGCAGTTGCGCCCGCCCGCGATCTCACCGTTGCCGCCCGGGCATTCGCCCATGGAGATCGAGCGACGCGGATCTCTTCCGATCGCGACGACGAATTCGGTGAGATGGCGGACGCCTTCGATGCCATGGCCGACACGGTCGACGAGGAGGGCCGGATCCGGCGGACCTTCGCCTCCGATGTGGCACATGAGTTACGGACACCGCTCGCGATCCTTCGCACGAGCGTGGAGTCGATCCAGGATGGCGTGCTCACCCCGGACGCAGCCTCGCTCGCCTCGCTGCACGAAGAGGTGCTCCGGATGTCCCGGCTCGTGGAGGACCTGGAAACGATCGCGCAAGCCGACGCCGCGCGGTTCTCCCTGCGGCGAGAGCCGGTCGCCTTGGGCACCGAGGTTCGCAAGGTGATGGAAGGCTTCCGCGATCGGTTCGCGGAAGGTGGGATCGAGGTCCGGTCCGAGATCGAGGACGTCAACCTGGAGGGTGACCCCGTACGTCTGCGTCAGATCGTCTCGAATCTCCTATCGAACGCGCGGAAGTTCACCCCGGCCGGCGGGCACGTGACGGTGTCGGTACTCCGCCGGGACGGCACCGCGATCCTCGAAGTGGCGGACAGCGGCCCCGGCATACCGGCGGTGGAGATCGACCGGGTCTTCGACCGCTTCTACCGAGGCCGAACCGTCAAGGCCGGAGGTTCCGGCATCGGGCTGGCGGTTGTTCGAGACCTTGCACGAGCCCACGGCGGCGAGGTCTCGGTGGAGAACGGTCGCACCTCGGGGGCTCGGTTCCGCGTCGTACTCCCTTCCGCACCGGGAACGGGCCACCCCTTCATCGGTCCTTCACACCCTGCATCGAAGGTCAGGGTAGAAGGAGGCGATGAAGATGACGAAGGATCGATGGGGCATCGGGATCGTAGTGGTGGTGGCGCTGATCGCGGTCGGGATGGGGATCGCGGCCGCAGGTAGCCGGGGAACCGGCCTGGCCTCGAGCGGCATGATGGGCGGCACCTCGACAGGCACCGTCACATCGACCGGTACCTCGATGGGCTCCGGGATGATGGGTGGCGCCTCGGGCATGATGGGCGACACCTCAACGAGCACCGGGATAATGGATGGCACGTCGGGCATGATGGGCAGCGCCGGCATGGAGGCCATGCACGAGCAGATGATGGCTTCGATGGCCGGGAAGGTCCCCGCCAAGATGCTCGCACGCTGCAACGCGCTTCACGACCAGATGATGGGGACGACCGGCGGGAGCACAAGCGCCGCCCACGCGTCACATCACGGAGGCACCGGCAGCACCGGCTGATCCTAGCTCGCGTCGGTTGCCGGAAAGGCCGCCCACTCGGGCGGCCTTTCTTACGTCGAGCGGACGCGCGGTCCGAGGGCACACTCGGCGCCCACGCCCCCTTCACTGCTCCTTCACACGGGTCGCCGATGGTTCGTACACGATGGTGGAGCCAACGACGGAGATCACCCTCATCCAGAGCCCGGGATGCCATCTGTGCGCCGACGCCCGCGCCACCTTGGAGGATCTCGGTACGCGCTACCGACTCGCGGTCCTGACCGTGGACGCGCCTTCGCCGGAGGGACTCGCGCTCGTGGCGCGTCATCGACCCGCGCTCCAGCCGCTCGTGCTCGTGAACGGACTGCCATTCAGCGCCGGTCGTCTCCCCCGTCGCAAGCTCGAGCGGTATCTGAACGAGCGAGCTGGCGAGGCGGCGTCGTGAATCTCCTGTTGGGTGGGGGGGCGATCGCCGCGTTCTTCGCCGGTGCCGTCGCACTGTTCAGCCCTTGCTGCATCGTGTTCCTGCTTCCCGCCTATCTCGCCTCAGCGGTCCAGGGGCGACGGTGGGCGCTGTTCCCGCTGACGCTGGCGTTCGCCGCAGGTCTGGCTGTCGTGATCTTGCCATTGACGTTAGGGTTCGCGTTGATCGCGAGCTTCGTGTCTCGCTTCCACACCGCGCTCTATCTCTTCGGGGGCCTCATGATGATCGGCCTCGCGTTCCTGGCGTTCACCGGCAGGACCTGGAGCATGCCCGCTCGCCTGCGAGCCCCGTCCCTCGAACGAACGAACGCCTCGGGTGTGTTCGCGCTCGGGATCTTCTCCGGTATCGCGTCCTCATGTTGCGCTCCGGTACTCGCCGGGATCGTCACGCTGTCGGCGCTCTCAGGATCGGCGCTCGGGTCCGTGGTCCTCGGATCGGCCTACGTCTTCGGGATGGTCTTCCCATTGTTCGCGATCGCCTTGGCCTGGGACCGTTTCCACCTGGGAAACAGGCGGATCCTGGTCGGTCACGACGTGACGATCGGCCATGGCTCCCGTGCGGTTCACAC
>JAYVBZ010000018.1:0-7713 GCA_043750215.1 Actinomycetota bacterium | reverse complement strand
GCCGTCACCGTCTCGCGCAGGCGCTCGAGCGTGACAGCAGCGTCGGCGCCGTCCTCCAACCCGATCGCCTCTTGTAACAGATCCTGGAACAGGAGATAGGACACGGACGCGCCGTAGAGCTCGCAGGCGGCGTCCATCCTCACGAAGCCTTCCGAGCGAGTGTGGAGTTCACGGAGCAGCCGGGTCTTGCCGATGCCCGGCGGTCCGACGATCTCGACCAGCCGACCAGAGCCCGACTTCGCGCTACCCAGGCCGTCTTCGAGTTCACCGAGCTCCATCTCCCGACCGATGAGCGGGAGGTCTTCACGACCCGGCGCCCGGCGCACACGAGAGACGGGCCCGACCGCGAAGGCGTTGATCGGCGCGGTCTTGCCTTTCACCATGAACGGCGGAAGCGGCTCGGCTTGGAAACGTACGGTCGAGGTGTCGAGGACGCCGCTGGTGGACAGGATCTGGCCGGGCTGGGCTCTCGCCATGAGGCGCGCCGCGAGGTTCACGGCGTCCCCCATGATCGTGTACGTCCGCCGGTACGACGGACCGATGTTCCCCGCGAAGACCGGCCCGAGGTTCAGTCCTAAGCGCACGTCCAGACGGCGCCGCTTCTCAACGATCTCGCGGAGCGTCAGTAACAGGCGCTCACTGTCGTCACCCGCGGCCATCGGAGCCCCGGCGATCAGGATGATCTTCCCTCCGTCATGGTCGATGTCGGTGCCGAGGAACGTGACACTGTTGCGGTCGGCCGCCACCTGCACGTCGCGCACCAGTTCGTCCAGCGCGAGTGCTGCGGACATAGCACCTTGCTCGGTCACCAGCAGATCTGTACCGTCGTAGTGGAGGAACGCGATGACCACTTTGCGGTGCTCGGGTTCCACCGCGCCCGACAGCAGGTATTCGCGGATGGCCAACGGAACGCCCTGCGACAGATCTATGCCCGTCAGATCGATGTCCACGGAGCCCGGGTCCGACGCGATACCTCCGGGTGCCCTCCGAAGTAAGAACCCGACTTCCTTCCATGCGCCTATCGACGCCTCGGGTAAGAATCGCGCGATCGAGGGACTGATCATCACTTCGCCCGCGGACGCCGTCCCTTCCATGAGCACCGTTTCACTCACAGCCGGACCCGCGATCATGAACTCGCGGTGCGATCCGCCCACCAGGAAGAAGTTGAACCGTCCGCTGTGCACGCCCACCGACATCCGAAGGCGGATGAGCCCGGCCGATGTCTCGATCGGGCCGATCTCTCGGAGCCGCTTGCGCATCCCGTCGGTAGCACGCACGGCCCGCAGCGGGTGCTGGTCACCCGAGAAGAACACGAGGAGAGCATCTCCGCCGAACTTCAGGAGACCACCGCCTTCGGCGTAGGCGAGCGCCAGCAGCCTCGCGAAGACGGACCCCAGCACGTCCGTGACTTCTTCGGCCCCGACCTTGCCCTTTCGAGCCAGTCGTTCGGACATCTTGGTGAACCCGGAGATGTCCACGAAGACGACGGAGCCCTCGATCTCGCGCGCGATCCGGTCTGGCTCGTCGGCGAGCCATCGCAGGAGCAGCTGCGGCAGGTAGGGCCGCAGGGATGAATTCACCTCTGGCATCCGGACTTCCTTCGGTGGGTGGGCCAAGTCTAGCGAGCCATCTAGCCCAACCGAAACGGGCGAATGGTCCAACAGCCTGGCCATTCGCCCGTCGGGCGCTCCGGGACGCGAGGCGTGGGTCGGTTAGGTCAGGGTCCGACGGCTGCTCGCCCCCGCGTAGATCCACACCAGGATGACCGCAACGATGATCGATCCGATCCATGCGATACCGGCGTTCTTCGGGAAGATCGCGTTCCAGAGCAAGCCTCCGATGACCGCTGCCACGACTCCCAACACGATGGTCGTGACCAGCCCCATGTTCTGGTGTCCCGGCACGATCAGACGGGCCAGTGCTCCGATGATGAGCCCCGCCACGATGTACCGAGGATGTCTCCGAACCCCGATATCCATGGCCAGCATGTGCCTCCCCTTCCTTCGGCGGTCTCTAACCGCGCCTGGACGGGTCATTCCCGCGGTCGCGACGGGATAAACGCGTGAGGGCTCGCCACCTAGCCCGTCGCCGGGTGCAGGAAACGCCGATCCGGGATGAACCACATCACCGAGCATCGCTGAAGGCTTCGAGGCGCTCCGAGCCCATCTCGACCGTGGTCGGTGTCGGATCCTCTGGTGATGTCTCCTCGTTCATCCCGGCGATGATAAGCCGGAGTTCCGCGAACGCCGATCACCTCGCGGCGTGTTCGGAAGCCTCCCGGACGTCCACGTCCTTCACTTCGATGGCAAGGCACAGCGTTCCCGTGACGCGGTCCACCCCGTCGTGAGTGGGGACTGCCTTGCAGCGAACCGTGCTCCGCTCACCACGCAGTTCGAATTCGACCGTGGCGCCGCCCAGCGCCGCGACATGTGCCTCCAGGATGGCAAGGCTGGCGCCCTCCATCCCGAACAGACCGATGAGGTCACGACCCTGGCAACGGGCCGGCGACTGACCGATGACTTCCGCTGCCGCCCGGGTCACCGTGCGGAGCCGAAGGGCGGAATCGGTGTTCCAGAGGAATACCGGCCGCTCCGGCGCCACTCCCCGAACCGTGTCTGTGCCCGTGAACCGGCGGGTCGGCGGAGGCAGAGCCACCTGGTCCGTGATCCCGATCAACTCCCATTGCCTCATGAACGTCACCCCTCCTGGGTTGGGATCCCTTTGATCGGGATCTCACTACCTAGTTTCGGGTAATCGGCGCCCGCTGGCGCAGTGGACGTTCGGCCTATTTCTCTCGTGGGCCGATAGGCCGGTGCTGGGCCATCCTGCGACTTACCATCTGGGCATGACGAACAAGGTCGCCACCCCGCTCGCCCGCAAGATGACGTTGCTGGGCAGCGGTGTTCGGACGCCCTACGTCTTGCGCGGACTCGTGGCCGGCCAGGCTGCCCTGGGGTTGACCGAGGTTGTCCTGCACGACGCCGATCACGAGCGGCTCGACCTCATGGCCGCTTTCGGAGCCTACCTGTGCCATGGATCGGGTGGGACGTTCACCGTTCGGGCCGAGCATGATGCTCGCGCCGCTCTTACCGGCGCTCACTTCGTGTTCGCCGCCATCCGGGTGGGCCAGGACAGGGCGCGAACACTGGATGAACAGCTTCCGTTGAAGTATGGGGTTCTAGGCCAGGAGACAACCGGTCCTGGAGGGTTCGCGATGGCCCTTCGAACGATCCCGGCGATGATCGGCTACGCGCGGCTCATCAGCGAGGTGGCGCCGGACGCGTTGCTGGTGAACTTCACCAATCCCGTAGGGCTCATCCTTCAGGCCTTGCACGACCACACCTCCGTACGCGCGGTGGGCGTCTGTGACGGTCCGATCCAGATGAAGCGGAGCGTGGCGCAGTTCCTGGGCGTGCCGGGTGATCAGGTCCACGCCGACTACTTCGGTCTGAACCACGCCGGCTGGATCCACCGCGTGCTCGTCGAGGGAAATGATCGTCTTCCCGAGATCATCGACCGCTACGAAGATCTGCAGCGGCTAGACCATTCGTGGCGACTGTTCGATCCGGCGCTGATCCGAAGCATCGGGATGCTCCCGATGGAATACCTGTACTTCTACTACTACCGGCAGCGGGCCGTGGAGCACATCTTGCACTCGGGGGGCACGCGAGGCGAACAGATCGCCGCGCTCAACGGGGAACTCTGGCCGGCGATCGCCCAACGCGTGGCGTCCGGTGACTTCGCGGGTGCGCACGCCGCCTGGGATTCGGCGATGCAGGCCCGCGGGGCCACGTACTTCGCTCGTGAGCGGGGGGCCGGCGTGGCCGAACCTGAGGATCAGGAACGCGACCGCCACGAGATGATCGAGGGCGAGGGCTATGAGGGGCTCGCCACCGCGGTGATGACGGCGGCCGTCCGGCGCCGCAAGGTTCCGCTGATCCTCAACACTCCCAACATGGGGGCCATCCCCGGTCTGGACGACGATGACGTCGTCGAAGTGACGGCCATGGTTGACGAACACGGTGCCCATCCGCTGGCCCAGGGCCACATGCCCGCGCACGCACGGGCCTTGATCGAGCCTCTGAAAGCCTACGAACGGCTCACCGTTCAGGCAGCCGTCGAAGGTTCAGCCCAACTGGCGGTCGAAGCGCTCATGGTGCATCCGCTGGTCGGTTCGTTCGAGATCGCGAAAGCGTTGGTGCAGGACTACCTGACCGCGCACGCCGAGTTCCTTCCGGCGTTCGCTTAGCATGTTTGCTTAGATCATGGCGAATAAGAAGCGCAGGCCCCGTTCCCAACCCGTTCGCCCACCCGCAAGATCCGAGCGGCGGCTCGAGGAACGTCGTCAGCGGGAGGAGGCAGAGCACCTCGCGGCGAAGGCGCGCCGAACCCGATCACTGTTGATCCGCCTGGGCGCGGGAGTGGTGCTGGCGATCGTCGTGTACTCCGGCCTTCAGCTCACCCGGCACACGTCACCGAACACCCGTGCGTCGCTCGCGCCCTCATCGTCTCCGACGCTCGACCCATCGCTCCTTTCCGGCATCCAGGACGGCAACGTGCCGTGGCCCTCGGTGAACGACGCCGCGAGCCTGAGGGCCCGCCTCTTGGCGATCGGACTTCCTGCGCTCGGCGCCGAGGGTCAGGTGCTCCACATCCACCAGCACCTCGAGATGTTCGTGGGGGGTCGCTCGGTGGCGGTGCCGGCGGATATCGGGATACCGACGGACGGGAGTTTCATCTCGCCCATCCATACGCATGACACCACCGGCATCATCCATGTGGAGTCACCCACCAAGCGGAACTTCACGCTGGGCGAGTTCTTCGACGTGTGGGGCGTGAAACTGACGCCGACCTGTGTCGGTGGCTACTGCGATAGCGGAGATGCCACGCTTGTCGCTTACGTGAACGGCAACGAGGTCGCCGGTGATCCGGGGCGCATCGTGCTGAGATCCCACGACGAGATCGTCGTCACGTACGGAACCCCGTCACAGCTGCCGAACCCGATCCCCTCGAGCTTCACGTTCCCGATGGGTCTGTAGCCGCGCCGATGTCGAACGCCGGCTGAGGGATCGCTTCAACGATCTCGCCCGCCTGGAAGCGCGCGCGCTCTCCGTTCGCGAAGACCGTTACGCCACCCGGGCCAAAGGCGCGCCACGTCCCGTCTTGCCACAGGGCAGCCGATCGCTCGTCGATGCCCACCAGCACGGCGTCCTCTCGCGGCCTGCGCGCCAACGGATCTGCGAGCCAGCCTTCACCGAAGGTGTCGAAGTGCGGAACGACGGCGATCCGCGGGATCAGGGCGAGTCCGGGTGCGTACCGTCGGTCCGCGTCGCCGAGGTGCCGCCGGCGGATGAGCGTCCACTCACCGAGTGCCATGGCACCCGCGGATGACCCCGCGAGTGCCGCGCCACCCAGCCACGCGGCGACGACGGCGTCCCACACAGGCGTCCCGGCCAGGGTGGTGGGTACTCGTCCGGGGTCGCCCCCGACGAGGTAGAAGAACCTTCCCGCGCGGGCGCGCTCCGCGATCAGGGCTGACGTGACGTCGCGTCGCCGGATGGCAGGGAGTTCTCGGACATCGAGCCCGAGCCCGTCGAACCACGCCGTCGCGTGCCGGACCGCTGTCCCCGGATGGCCACGACCGGCCGCCGTCGCCAGCACGAACGCCGGCCCACTCCCCGCAGCGGCGACGAGCACGCGGTCCTGCGGTTCGTTCCCGGGGTTCAGTTCGTCGCCCCCGACAAGGGCAAGCGGGCCGGGCGGCGCAGGGGGCGTTGGTGACGGTGTCGACTCCATACCGCTCAGACTCTAGCGGCGGTCTGCAGATCCGTTTGTCCGAAAGATGGTTCGAAGCTATCCTCACGAGATCGCTTGCACGCGGCCTCGGGTTGCAAGTTTCGCCCGCGCCGAGCCTGAGGAAGGGGACTTGTGGATCGACGACGTCGACTCGCCGCGATAGCGGCCACCAGCACGGCGCTACTCGCTGCTTCGCTGATGTACGCAGGCGGTCCGGCGGCCTTCGCAGGGTCTGCACCGGTGCAGGGACCGGCCCCGATCACGTTCGACCGAACCACCGAGCCCCTCCGGAGGGTCGGTCGCCAGGGCGCGGCTGCGGTGCAGTCCAGTGCAGACGCCGCCGCCAGACAGATCGAGTCGGAACATCTGCGCCAGCTCTCCGGCCACGAGCAGGACTTCGGCGCGGAGGCGACCATCCCGGGGAGCAACACACTCCCGGCAGGCTCCACGCTTCCCCTGCGGACCGGGCATAGCCTGCTCCAGAGTTGGGACGGGCTGAACCATTTCGACAACCGGTACTCCGACGGCGGGAACCAGTTCTCGGGTGAGCCGCCGGACCAGGCGTTGTGTGTGAGCCCGAACTTCGTCATGGAGAACGTGAACAGCGTGCTCCAGGTCTACTCGCCCACCGGGCATCCGCTCCTGCACGGGCAGGCGGGAGTGCCTGCGGCCGGGCCCGTCGGTATCTCGGTCAACCAGTTCTTCGGTCTCCCGTCCTCCTTCATCCGCCCCAGCGGACCGTTCGGACCGTTCGTGTCGGACCCGCAGTGCAT
This sequence comes from Actinomycetota bacterium, assembly GCA_043750215.1. GTDB lineage: Bacteria > Actinomycetota > UBA4738 > UBA4738 > HRBIN12 > JANXVR01. The sequence continues at coordinate 1,144 of JAYVBZ010000018.1, read as the reverse complement.
GTACGACGCGCAGCTGCACCGTTGGTTCGTGATCACGCTAGAGCTCGGCATCGACCAGAACACCGCGGCGTTCACTGGACCCAGCGCGATCCTGGTGGCGGCAAGCACGTCGTCCGATCCACTCGGGACCTACAACGTCTGGTCCATCGACACCACCAACGATGGGACGAACGGCACCCCTGATCACGGCTGCAGCAGCAGCTTCTGCTTCGGCGATTACCCACAGGTGGGCTTGAACGCCGATGGGCTCTTCATCACGACGAATGAGTTCGACAACCTGGGCAACGGTGAGTTCCACGGGGCCCAGCTGTATGCGATCTCCAAAGGCGATCTGGCAGCGGGTAACCACGCGCCGGCCTCGTCGTACCTGCAGAACATCCTGAGCACCACCGCAGGGGACATGGCCTACACGCTCGAGCCAGCGAACGCCCTTCCGCGAGACTGGGACCGTCGGGCGAACGGCACCATGTACTTCGGGATGTCGCTTTCGCCCTACGTGAACGGCTCCGCCACCCAAGTGGCACTATTCAGCCTTTCGAACACCGCCACGTTGAACAGCAGTGGTCCGCAACTATCGCTCCAGGAACATGCCGTGGGCTCAGAGGCCTACGCGTTCCCGACCTTCTCGCTGCAGAAGCCGGGCCCGACGCCCCTGCTGCGATGCATCAACCATGCTGCGTGCATCGGGGTGGTCTACCCGCATCAAGATGGCCCCGTACCGCTGGACGCTGGTGGCGGGAAGATCTCCGGAGCGTGGCTCCGTAGGGGGACGGTCTATCTGAGCACGGGTACTGCCCTGCAGGGCCACGGTGCTGCGGACTTCAACAGCGCCGACGGGACATGGTCGCCTTCAAGCGAGCGCCTCGGTGTCGCGTTCTTCGCGCTGCGGGCCGATCCTGCGTCGGACGCACTCCAGGCAACCATGGCTCAGCAGGGCTATGTGGGGGTGGTGAACGCCAACCTCATCTACCCGTCGATCGCCGTCTCCAAGGGCGGTACCGTCGTAGTCGGCGCCACTCTGAGCGGGCCGAACAACTACCCGGGCGCGGCCTACTCCTCATTCCCGGTGGGTACTCGTCCCACCTCGGTTCAAGTGGGTGGCGCGGGGGTCGGCCCCTACGACGGAGACAGCGGGACGTTCGAC
>JAYVBZ010000017.1:0-6841 GCA_043750215.1 Actinomycetota bacterium | reverse complement strand
GCGGAAGCGGACCCTGCGCACAACCGCCTGGACACGACGGTGCTCGGGAGCCGGGAAGCCGTGCAGGGCAGCGCACTGGCGGGGGCGTTGAAGGCCATCGAGTTGATCGATTTGGAGCACCACAGTGGTGCCCATCCCCGGATGGGGGCAGCGGATGTCATCCCGTTCATGCCGGTGAGGGGAGTCAGCATGGACGATGCCGTGGCCCTGGCGAGGGCGTTCGGCGAAACGCTCGCGGGTATCGCGGACATCCCCGTCTACCTCTACGACCGCGCCGCGCTCGTAGCGGAACGTTCGTCATTGTCTGTCGTGCGCAAAGGAGAGTTCGAGGGTCTCCGAGACGCGGTTGCAGCGGGCGAACGGCTTCCGGACTTCGGACCCCACCGGCTGGGACCTGCGGGGGCGACGGCCGTCGGGGCGCGGAAGCCCCTGGTGGCGTTCAATATCTACCTGAGCGGGAGAGACGAGGATGTGGCCAAAGACATCGCTCGCCAGATCCGAGAGTCATCCGGTGGGCTGCCGGCGCTACGGGCGATCGGGTTCGCCGTCCCCGAGCGTGGGGGGGAGGTCACCGTTTCGATGAACCTGCTCGATCACGAAGTGACCGGCCTCCGGTCGGCGTACGATGCCGTCGCTTCGAGAGCCCAGATGGCGGGCATGGAGGTCCTGGATTCGGAGATCGTTGGTCTGGTTCCCGCAGCAGCCATCGGCGATGTGGATAGAGGTGATCTGCGGTTGAAGGGGTTCGATGCAGACGCCCAGATACTCGAACGACTGGCGGAGGAGGATCGGTGACTGAGGACGCGATAACCACGGCGGCGCTGACGGTAGACGGGTTCCTGGAGGTGCTGGCCTCAGATTCGCCGACGCCCGGGGGCGGAGCGGTAGCCGGTGTCGCCGCAGCGACCGCGGGCGCGCTCATCGCGATGGTCGGGCGCCTGACCGTCGGCAAGGATGAGTTCGCTGACGTGGCAGACCGGATGCAGGTGCTCATCAGCGAAGGCGACGCGGCGCGGCACACGTTCCTGGAGCTCGCCGATCGCGACGCGCACGCGTTCGACGGTGTCATGGCCGCCTTCAAGATGCCGAAGGCGACGGACGAAGAGAAGCGCGAGCGTAGCGCTGCGATCCAGGCCGGCTATCTGGACGCCGCCAGCGTGCCGATGGAGATCGCTCGGAAGGCGGTCGGGCTGATGGAACTCGCGCTTGAAGCAACGGCAACCGGGAAACCGGCAGCGGCCTCCGACGGATGGTCTGGCGCAGGGTGTGCCTATGCCGCCGTCCTCTGCGCCAACGCGAACGTGGAGATCAATGCCGCGGCGATCAAAGATCCGGTCGTCAGGGCGGACCTCGTCGACGAGGTCACGGCGGTACGAGGTCGTGCGGAGCAGCTGCTCCGAGAAGGCCAGACGGCTTTCCAGATGCGCATCTCCTGATAGGCCTTCGGGTTGCGCGAGAGGCACTTCGGGTTCACTCTTACGGTATGCGTATCGATGCCATCGTCTTCGACTGCCGCGACGCCGCGCCGCTCGCGCGGTTCTGGTCGGCCGCGCTGGGTTGGGGCGTCGCCCCTTACGACGAGACCGAGCTCGACCGGCTGGCACGGAAGGGTGTCTATGACCCCGAAGACGACCCGAGCATCATGCTCGAACCTCCGGAGGACAGTGATCTACCGGCGATCTTCTTCACGGAGGTATCCGAGGAACGCCTCGGGAAGAATCGAGTTCACCTCGACCTGACCGCCGAGGACGATCACGAGGCCGAGATCGAGCGGCTCGAGGCATTAGGTGCCAGGCTTCGGAACTGGGTCGAGGAGGACGGCGAGATATGGGCCGTCATGCAAGATCCGGAAGGCAACGAGTTCTGCGTCATGCGCCCGACCGGCTAGCCGATCCCTGCGGGCGCGAGCCTAGAACAGTCCGACCGTCCTGCCGCTCTCGTCGATATCCACGCCCATGAAGTTCGGCGTCTTGCCCAGGCCGGGCATCCGCTGCATGTCGCCACAGAGCACGACGACGAAGCCGGCTCCGGCACTCGGAACCGCCCCGCGAACGGGAAGGCGGAACCCGGTTGGCCGGTTCAGGAGCAGGGGATCGTGGCTGAGCGATAGATGCGTCTTCGCCATGCAGACGGGCAGGGTCCCGAACCCGAGCTCGTCCATCCGCGCCAGGTCTTTCTCGGCCTGCGGGAGGTAGTCCACACCGTCCGCGCCGTAGACCCGAGTGGCGATCGCCTCGATCTGCTGCTTGAGCGTGGCGTCCTGGGGGGTGAGTTGGTCGAACGTGTTGGGCTTCTCGCACGCCTCCACGACCGCGTTGGCGAGTTCGATGGCGCCGTCACCACCCCTGGCGAATGCGCGGTTGACGACGACCGTCTCTGCACCCGCCTGGGTCGCGAGTTCTTCGATGAGCTCCATCTCCGCTTCGGTGTCGCTCGGGAAGTTGTTGATGCTGACCACGCACGGAAGCCCGTAGGCCTTCACGATCTCGATGTGCGCGGACAGGTTCTCCATCCCGCGTTTCAGAGCGACCAGGTCCTCGGCTTCGAGGTCGTTGAACGCCACGCCACCGTGAGACTTCGTCGCCCTGATCGTGGTGACCAGCACCGCCGCGGACGCCTTCAGACCGCCGACCCGGCAGACGATGTCGCAGAACTTCTGGAATCCGAGATCAGAGGCGAATCCGGCCTCGGTGACCACATAGTCGGCGAGCTTCAGTGCCACTCGGTCCCCGATGATCGAGTTGTTGGCGTGGGCGATATTGCCGAACGGACCGGCGTGAACGACTACGGGCTGGCCCTCCAGGGTCTGAACCAGGTTCGGCTTGAGGGCGTCCTTCATGATGACCGTCATGGCGCCAGCGACCTTCAGGTCTTGCGCGGTGACGGGCTTGCCCGCATAGGTGGATGCGACGACGATCTTGCCCATGCGCGCCCGCAGGTCCGCGAGGTCCGAGGCCAGCGCGAAGATCGCCATGATCTCCGATGCGGCCACGATGACGAACTGGTTCTCGCGCGGCACGCCATGGACCTTGCCTCCCAGTCCAACCACGGTGTTGCGGAGTTCGCGGTCGTTCACGTCCAGTGTTCGGGGCCACGTGATGCTCATCGGGTCGATGTTGAGGGTATTCGCGTGGTAGATGGAGGCATCCAGCGCTGCGGCCAGCAGGTTGTGCGCGGCCTGCACCGCGTGGAAGTCTCCGTTGAAATGGAGATTGATCTCTTCCATCGGGACGATCTGGGCGAACCCGCCACCGTTCCCGCCGCCCTTGATCCCCCAGACGGGGCCCATACTGGGCTCCCGCAGGCAGAGCATCACGCTCTTCCCGATCTTGCCGAGTCCCTGGGTGAGGCTCACGCTCGTCGTGGTCTTGCCTTCGCCCGCCTTGGTAGGTGTGATGGCGGTGGTGATGACGAGCTTGCCGTCGGGACGATCCTTTAGCCGCTCCAGGATGCCGAGCGAGATCTTGGCTCGATACGAACCGAAGGGTTCCAGTTCATTGGGGAGGATCCCGGCAGCCTGGGCCACTTGCGTGATGGGGAGGAGCTCTGCTTCTTGCGCGATCTCGAGTCCGGACTTCATCGGGCGGGCACTCCTGTTCATCGAGGTGGTGTCGGTGTCGTGCGCCCGACCTTACAACCGGGCTGAACGGCGGGCCAACCGATAGCTCAGCTCAGCAGATGGGTTGTTGCTCATGGGGTTGGTGCTGGCGGCCAGCCCGTCATCGCCTTCCAGGGGGCGGCGTACCCTTCGCCCTGAGGGGAACGGCCGAGGCGGCGCAGTGGACCGAACGCGCCGCGCCACCTACCCTGGTGGGACATGACCGGTACTGAACCGCTACGCCGTAACCACACGCCTGTGAGGGTCGTCGCGCTCAACGACGGTGTCCGCTCGGAGCGACCAGACGTGCTCGCTACGGAAGAGCCTATGGAGATCCGCGTTGCCGGGCCTGGCCAGGACGCGGCTCAGGTGGCCGTGACGATGCGAACCCCCGGCGGGGACTATGAGCTGGCGGCCGGGTTCCTCTTCACCGAGGGCCTCCTGCGCCCTGGTGACATCCGCCGGGTCGCTTACTGCGACGATGTCGATGACAGCGCGCAGCGCTACAACGTCGTCACGGTGACCCTTGGGGGAGCGTTCGACGCGGGAGCCCTTCGGCGGAACTTCTACGCGACGTCGTCCTGCGGGATCTGTGGGAAAGCGGCACTCGAGGACATCGAGCGGCATTGCGCGCCCGTCGGTCCAGGCCCCGAGGTCCAGGCCAGCGTCGTGCTCGGCCTCCCCGATGCTCTCCGCGCAGGGCAGAAGGTCTTCGAACGGACGGGAGGGCTGCATGCCGCAGGCCTGTTCACCTCGCAGGGGGAACTGGTCTGCATCCGGGAGGATGTTGGGCGGCACAATGCGGTCGACAAGGTGATCGGAGAGCAGCTCCTGGCCGGCAAGCTACCGCTCTCCGATCGGATCCTCCAGGTCAGCGGGCGGCTGAGTTTCGAGATCGTGCAGAAGGCCGCCATGGCCCAGATCCCGGTCATAGCGGCCGTGTCGGCGCCGTCCTCGCTCGCGGTAGAGGCGGGGGAGCGGTTCGGGATGACGGTCATAGGGTTCGTGCGGGGCGGGCGGCTGAACGTGTATGCACACCCCGAGCGGCTAGTGCTCTGATCCTTCTGCCTTCACCCCTGACCAGCGGGGATGCCGGTTCGCGATCCCGGCGTGGCGGGGAAGATCTACCCACCAGCCGGACCGTCGGTCACGGCGTATCCCCGGCCCGGCTGGGAGCCGCCTACAATCCCCTAGAAACCTCGGTGGAAAGGAGCCGCTCGATGACGAACGGGCTCACTCGACTCACCGAGCCGATGGTCCGCGAGGATGGCGCACTGCGTACCGCAACCTGGGACGAAGCACTGGACCGGGCGGCGGACGGACTGCGCGCCGCATCCGCGCGGAACGGCGGCAAGGGGGTCGGTCTGTTCAGCTGCAGCAAGGCCACGAACGAGATGAACTTCGTCGCACAGAAGTTCATGCGGCAGGTCATGCGCAGCCACAACATCGACTCGTGCAACCGCACCTGACACGCTCCCTCGGTCGTCGGTCTGGCGACAGTGTTCGGAGCAGGTGGTGGAACGAGTTCATATGAAGAGGCCGAACACACTGACCTCGTGTTGCTATGGGGATCGAACGCGCGTGCGGCGCACCCCATCTTCTTCCACCGCGTCCTCAAGGGGATCCACAACGGGGCCAAGATGATCACCGTGGACCCGCGGAGAACGGAGTCCGCGGAATGGGCCGATATCTGGCTCGGCATAGACGTGGGTACCGACATCGCGCTCTCGAACACGATCGCTCGCGAGATCATCGTCAGTGATCTCCAGCATCACGAGTTCATCGAACACGCCACCACCGGCTTCGAGGAGTATCGAGCGTCGGTCATGGACTGGACGCTCGAACGGGGAGCCGCGGTGACCGGTGTTCCGGGTGAGGTGATCAAGGAGGTTGCGCACGCCTACGCCACCGCGCCCCGGGCGATGATCTGCTGGACCTTGGGGATCACGGAACATCACAACGCCGTAGATAACGTCGTCAGCCTGATCAACCTCGCCATCTTGACCGGGCACGTCGGGGTCTACGGCAGCGGTGTGAACCCACTCCGCGGCCAGAACAACGTGCAGGGCGGGGGGGACGTGGGAGCCATCCCCAACAAGTTGCCCGGTTTCCAGGACATCGAGACCGACCACGAGGCCCGGGCACGGTTCGAAGCCGCATGGGGAGTTCCACTCGAGGCGAAGTCCGGCTGGACGCTGACCCAGCAGTTCGAGGCGATGGAACGCGGGGATATCACCGCCGTCTACGTGATAGGCGAGAACCCGGCCAGCTCCGAGGCGGACAAGCAACACACGGTCCAACTCCTGGAGAACCTGGACTGCTTGATCGTCCAGGACATGTTCATGACGAAGACCGCAGAGCTCGCGGACGTGATCTTCCCTGCATCCAACTCGGCGTTCGAGAGCGAAGGCACCGTGACGAACAGTGAACGGCGGGTGCAGCGATGCCGCGCGGCGCTCACCCCGCCCGGCAACGCCAAGGACGATGTCTGGATCATCAACCAGGTCGCGAAACGGCTGAAGGAAGACTGGATAGAGCTGGAGCCCGAAGCCGCCTGGAACGAACTTCGAACCTTGAGCCCGATGCATCGTGGCATGTCCTGGAAGCGGTTGGAGGAGCTCGGTGGGATCCAGTGGCCGTGTCCGGACGATGACCACCCGGGAACGCAGATCCTTCACACCCGACTATGGGACTTCGACGATCCGGCAGCACAGGGGATGAAGGCGCCCTTCAGCGTGGTCATCGACGACCCGCCGGTGGACCAGCTTGACGAAAAGTTCCCGCTGAGGCTGACGACGGGCCGCCGGCTCGACTCATACAACACCGGCGTGCAGACGGGCGGTTACACCTCGCCGCTCCGGCGCGGAGAGACGCTTGATATCTCGCCCGAGGATGCTGCGGGCTACGGCGTCGTAGAAGGCGAGATGGTGACGATCTCATCGCGGCGCGGCTCCGTCAGGGCACCCGTGCACCTCGACCCCGCCCTCCGGCCGGGCCTGGTGTTCATGACCATCCATTTCCCCGATCAGGTGGACACGAACGTACTCACCATCGAGGCGACCGACCCGCGCTCGGGCACGGCGGAGTTCAAGGCGACGGCGGTTCGCATCGAGAAGGTCGGCGTCGAGGCAGGCACCGGATGAGGGAGCGCGCGTGGATCTGAGATTCACGGACGCGACGCCGAGTTCGCAAGAGCGGGCTGTGATCGATGCGCATATGGGGCCGCCTCTGGACGGCTGGAGC
>JAYVBZ010000016.1:0-3287 GCA_043750215.1 Actinomycetota bacterium | reverse complement strand
CGCCGCGGTCTTCACGAACCTGTCCCGGGATCATCTGGACTACCACGGGGATATGGCGCGCTACTTCGAGGCGAAGGCGCGACTGTTCACACCGGCGCATGCGGTGGCCGGGGTGGTCAACATCGACGACGTAGCCGGCCGGACGCTGGCATCTCAGGCGAGCGTTCCGATCACCACCGTAGGGGTGGAGGCGACGGACGCGGACCTCGTCGCGACCGACGTCCGCATCGACGGGGAAGGGGTGAGTTTCCGCGCGGGTGGGCTCAACTTCCGTTCTGCCCTTCGGGGCGCATTCAACGTCTCGAACTGTCTCGGCGTGGTCGCGGCCGCGAGCCAGCTCGGGATCGCTGACGAGTGGATCATCGCCGGGATCGCGGCGCTGGAGGGTGTGCCGGGGCGGGTCGAGGTCCTGGATGCGGGTCAGGGATTCCTGGTGGTGGTGGACTATGCGCACACGCCGGATAGCATCCAGACCGTGCTGAGGGCGGTGCGCCCGCTGATCCCCGGGAAGCTGATCTGTGTGTTCGGTTGCGGAGGTGATCGTGACCGCCCGAAGCGACCCTTGATGGGAGCAGCGGCGACGGGGACCGCGGATCTCACCGTCATCACCAGCGATAACCCGCGTTCGGAGGATCCACTGGAGATCATCAGGCAGATCGAGGCGGGTGCCCCAGAAGGGGGAGGGGAGTTCGTCTCCGAGGTGGACCGCCGAGCCGCCATCAGGCTTGCTGTCCGCCGCGCGAGCCCGGGAGATGCCGTCGTTATCGCGGGCAAGGGACATGAGCCCCATCAAGAGGTACGTGGAGAGTGGATCCCCTTCGACGATCGAGCTGTCACCCGAGCCGAGCTGCTCGAACTAGCGGAGGAGCGATCGTGAGGCGGCGGCGGATGAGCGATGTCGCCAGGGCCACGGGTGGGCATTTGGCCGGCGAGGACGTCGAAGTGACTTCGGTGACCACGGATTCTCGCTCGGTGACGCCGGGCGCTCTGTTCATCGCCCTGACAGGTGAGCGGACCGACGGGGTGAGGTTCGCTCCAGAGGCTCTCGCCGGAGGGGCGGTGGGAGTCCTTGTTCCGGAAGGCACCGAGCTCGATGCTCCGGCCGTGCTGGTTCGCTCGACGGGGATCGCGCTCATGAAGCTTGCTGCGGACGAACGCTCGCAGATGGATGCCACGATCGTCGCGATCACCGGGGCGAACGGCAAGACCGGGACGAAAGATCTGACGGCAGCGGTCTTGGCCACCAGGCTTCGCATGCACGCGAGCCCCGCATCGTTCAACAACGAGATAGGCCTTCCGGTGACGCTCCTAACCGCGCCGGTCCAGACACAGGTCGTGGTGGCGGAGATGGGCGCTCGTCAGAAAGGCGACGTGTTGGAGCTTTGCGCGATAGCGCGTCCGGATATCGTCGTGGTCACCAACATCGGCTTGGCGCACATCGAGATCTTCGGATCGTGGGATGCGATCGTGGAGGCCTCGGCCGAGCCGGTGGAGGCGCTCGGAACCGACGGGGTGGCGGTGTTACTCGCCGATGACCCCGTGGTTTCGGGGTATCGGGAGCGGTGCGCTGGTCGTGTCGTGACGTTCGGCCGCTCCGAGTCGGCGGACGTGCGCGCTACGTCGGTGCACCTGTCCGCCGATGGGTGCGCCTCCTTCACCGTGCTCGCAGGCGAACAGACAACAGAGGTCAGCCTGCCAGTCCCTGGTGAACATATGGTGCCGAACGCGCTTGCCGCGATCGCTGTGGGCCGCGAGATGGGCGTGTCTCTCGCCGACGCCGCAAGTGCGCTCGCCACCGCTCAGATATCGCGCTGGCGGATGGAGACCTTCACCACTCCGGACGGCGTTCGCGTGGTGAACGACGCATACAACGCCAACCCCGAATCCGTGGCCGCCGCCATCAAGGCCGCGCGCTGGATGGCTGGCGACGCGCACCTCATCGCCGTCCTGGGCCCGATGGCCGAACTCGGTTCCGTTGCGATGATCGAACACGAACGGATCGGCGAACTCGCCGCTCGAGTCAGGGTCGATCGGCTCATCACGGTGGGTGCAGGCGCGTACCCCATCGCGGTCGCCGGCCTGCGTGAGGGCGTAGAACCTGAGAACGTCGCGACGTACGATCGCGGCGAGGAAGCACTTGCCGACGTGCGCGCGCATGCTCGTCCGGGCGATGTCGTCTTGTTCAAAGCGTCGCGTGTGGCCGGGCTCGAGAAGTTGGCGGAGGCACTTCGATGATCTCCATCCTGGTTGCGGCGGCGGTAGGGCTCGGGGTCACACTCCTTGGGACACCGATCGCCATCCGTGCGTTCCGGGTCTGGGGCTGGGGTCAGCGGATCAACGAGGATGGGCCCCACACCCATTTCGAGAAGATGGGGACGCCGACCATGGGCGGCACCGTCATGCTCGTCGGGTTGACGCTCGGCTACCTCGCATCCAGGGTGAAGTTCGGCGGCTTCTCCACCACTGGCGTGTCCCTGGTCCTGGCTGCGATCGGATTCGGCGCTGTCGGTTTCCTCGACGACTTCATCAAGGTACGCCACCGGCGTTCCCTCGGGTTGTCGAAGTCTCAGAAGTTCCTAGGAACGGCTGTGGTGTCGGTGGTCTTCGCGATCATCGTCGTGCACGCCGGCGGGCACACGGGGACCACAACAGACCTCTCGTTCATCCGAGATACGGGGATCCGGCTCGGATTCTTCTTCTATGTGTGGGCGTTCGTGGTGCTGACGTCCTCGTCTAACGCAGTCAATCTCACTGATGGATTGGACGGGCTGGCGTCGGGTTCCTCGATCATGGTGCTCGCGGCCTATGTATTCATCGGTTTCTGGCAGTACCGTCACGCGTGCAGCGCGCCTCCGTTGGACGCGTGCTACGCGGTCCAAGGGCGCGCGATGCTCGACGCCGCCGTTGTGGCGGCGGCGATGATGGGTGCCGCCACCGGCTTCCTCTGGTGGAACGCGGCACCCGCCCGCATCTTCATGGGCGACACCGGTTCGCTGTCGCTCGGCGGGTTGTTCGGGGCGCTCGCCATCACGACGAATACCGAGCTGCTTCTGGTGATCCTCGGCGGACTTTTCGTCATCGAGACGGCGTCGGTGATCCTCCAGGTCATCTCGTTCCGCGGATTCCACCGCCGGATCTTCCGCATGTCCCCGATCCACCATCACTTCGAACTCGCCGGTTGGCCGGAATTCACGGTCATCGTGCGGTTCTGGATCGTGGCCGGGCTATGCGTCGGTGTCGGGTTGGGTCTCTACTACGCCGACTTCATCGCGCGCGGAGGGTTGGGA
>JAYVBZ010000015.1:0-1675 GCA_043750215.1 Actinomycetota bacterium | reverse complement strand
GTGGTGATCGAGGTCATGGGGACCGCATACACCTGATAGCCATCCAGCGTGCCGTCGGTCCGGGGATCGGTTTGATAGCCGGCCTTCTCGATGTTGCGTTGGGTAAAGGCGTCCTCGTTGAGGATCACGACACCGGCGTGTGCCACCGTTGCAAGATCAGCACGCAGCGCCGCAGGGTTCATCGCGACCAGGACATCCGCGCGGTCACCGGGAGTGGTCACATCGGTCGATGCGAACTGGATCTGGAACGCACTTACCCCGTGAACCGTGCCTGCCGGCGCACGGATCTCCGCGGGGAAATCCGGAAGGGTAGAGAGGTCGTTACCGAGAACGGCGGTGGCTGAGGTGAATCGGTCTCCGGTGAGCTGCATCCCGTCGCCCGAGTCCCCGGCGAACCGGATAACCACGCGCTCTTTCTCTTCGACGGACTTGGTCATCTGATGGGACGCGCGGCCCTAACCCCTTCTGTTGGATCAACCTTCCTGTTCGATCTTCCTGTTCAATCTACCGCGACCACCACCCAAGGACGGCCTGGCCCAGTACATTCCTCCCTATGCAAACCAGGAGATGCGGCTCGCAGGGCCCGGACCTGACCGTCATCGGGTACGGCGCCTGGGAAGCCGGCGGCACATCGTGGGGCCCCAACACCTCCGATGACGCCGTGGTCGGTGCCATACGCGCTGCGCTCGACGCGGGGATCAACTGGATCGACACCGCCGAGGTCTATGGCGACGGCGTGTCCGAGCGGCTGGTTGGCAAGGCGTTGGCCGGACGGCGCGACGGGGTCATCGTGGCCTCGAAGGCCGCCCCGGCCCCGGAAGGGTCAGGGTTCCGGCCCGAGCAGATCCGAGCGGCGTGTGAGGCGTCGCTGTCCCGACTGGGGATCGAGGTCATCGACCTCTATCAGCTTCATTGGCCGGACGAAGAGATCCCCGTCGAGGAAGCATGGGGCACCATGGCCGAACTTCAGGACTCCGGCAAGGTGCGCTGGATCGGGGTTTCTAACTTCGATCGGGAGCAGATCCAGCGCTGTGCGGCGGTTCGCCACGTTGACTCCCTGCAGCAGGAGTTCTCGATGCTGGCCCTGTCCGACCGCGAACTCATCGCGTGGTGTGGCCAGGAGGGTGTTGGGGTCGTGAGTTATTCACCACTCGGGGCCGGACTGCTCACGGGATCCATCCGGTCGGGTGTCACGTTCGAGCCTGGCGACTGGCGAGCCACAGAGGGCCAGGACCTCTTCGGACCCGAGCACCTGCCCGCTCACCTCGCGCTGGTTCAGGCCCTGCGGCCGATCGCCGTGCGGCTCGACATCGGACTGGCCCAGTTGGCGCTAGCCTGGAACATCGCGCAACCCGGCGTCACCGCGGCCATCGCCGGGAGCAGGAGCTCCGATCACGTCAGGGCGAACTCGCAAGCCGGCGATATCGTCTTGGATCCAGAGACCCTTCAGACCATCGAAGCGCTGCTCTGAAGCGGTTCGGTCAAAGACCGGCGCCCGAGATCTGGCGCACCCGGGCGATCATGCCGTCCAGTAGCTTCACAGAGAAGCCCGGCTCGGTCTTGACCATCTCCACCAGCGTGTGTCGGAACAGCCGGAGGAGCCGCATCGGCGTCTCGGCGACCACCGAGGCGGTTCTTTCTCCCCCGTCGATCGCGGACAGCTCACCGAAGAAGT
>JAYVBZ010000014.1:0-3485 GCA_043750215.1 Actinomycetota bacterium | reverse complement strand
GTGTCCAACATCCGCCTCTGGCGTCCCAGCGTTCTAGAGCAGGACTTCCAGTCGCTGCAACGGATCCGCCAGTACTACGAGTTCAACGATGTGGACGTCGACCGGTATCCGGTCAGCGGAGAGCCGCGGGTCCTCATGATCTCCGCACGCGAACTCTCGTCTGCTGGGATCCCCCAGACCGGCGGCGCATGGCAGAACCAACATCTCGCGTACACCCATGGGATCGGTGTCGTGGCTGCCCAAGTGAATACCGCGACTCCGGAGGGTTCGCCCCAATTCACCCTTCAGGACATCCCCGTCGTGGGCCAGCCCGCGATCGATCAACCGCGGATCTACTACGGGGAGTTCCGCGATGCGGGTGGCAACCAGCAGTCCGTGCCGTTCGTGGTCACGAACACTGGAACCCCAGAGGTTGACTTCCCCGGAGCCACACCTGCCGAGGAGACCACGTTCGCCTATGACGGGCAGGGCGGCATCCCGGTCGGGAACATCTTCCAGCGTGCCATGTTCGCGTGGCAGTACAAAGACGTGAACCTCCTGATCTCCGGGCAGATCCACGCGGATAGCAAGATCTTGATCAATCGAGATCTGCAGACACGGGTGCAGACGGCCGCTCCGTTCCTCACGTTCGACCAGGATCCCTACATGGCCATCGTCGGTGGGCGCCTGCAGTGGATATGGGATGCCTACACGACCACCACGCAGTACCCGTATTCACAGTCGGTCAAGCTGTCCGATGCCACGGGGGGCGGGATCTCCAGCGGTTCCGTCAACTACATCCGGAACTCCGTGAAGGTGGTGGTCGATGCCTACGACGGCACGATGCACTACTACGTGGCCGACCCGACCGATCCCATCATCCAGGTGTGGTCGCGCGCCTTCCCGGACATGTTCACACCCGTCTCGGGTGCCTCGGCGGAACTCCAGGCGCATTTCCGCTACCCGGAGAACCTGTTCCAGATCCAGGCCACGCAGTTCGCGCGTTATCACGTGACCGACCCCACTACGTTCTTCCGGGGTACGGATGCCTGGCAGATCCCGAGCGATCCCACGTACTGCGCCGATCCGGCCAATGCTGCTGTCGGTGCCTGCGACCCGACCCGACCCACCGGCGAGGCTCCGAAGATCACGCCGTACTACCAGCTGCTGAAGCTTCCCGGTCAAAGCTCCGAGCAGTTCCAACTGGTGACACCGTTCACGCCGGCCGGGCGTCCGAACATGGTCGCGTGGATGGCTGCTGACTCCGATCCCGGCGGTTACGGCACGCTGACCACGTTCCAGTTCCCCTCGGATCAGACGGTCAACGGACCTTCGACCGTGTTCGCGCAGATCAACGCGGACCCCACGTTTTCCCAGGAGCGGAGCCTCTTGAGTCAAGGTGGGTCCAAGGTCCAGTTCGGTGATTTCTTAGTGATCCCGCTCGGAGACTCCATCCTCTATGTGGAGCCCGTCTATGTGAGCTCGGATCAGACCAACTCTGTGCCCCTGCTCAAACGGGTGATCGTGGTCAACGGCAACAAGGTGGCCGTTAGAACCACGCTGCAGTTGGCTCTTTCGCAAGCGGTGACGGGCGTGTCGCAGGAGCCGGGCGGCTCGGGTACGTCGACCGGGACCCCGCAGGCCAGGATCGCCTCGCTGCTGGCGCAGGCCGTAGGGCATTTCCAGGCCGCACAGGATGCGTTGAAGACGGGCGACCTCGGGACCTACCAGACCGAACTCGCTGCTGCGCAGGACCTGGTGCAGCAGGCGAACGACCTGGCGCAGAAGCTGAGCGCGTCCACGGGTTCCTCGCCGACGCCGGTGCCGACGGTTCCCCCGTCTCCGACTGCGACACCTTCGCCCTAGGTCAGTCCGGGAACCGGTACCCCGGATCCGCTTTGACGTCCGCCACGTCTATCTGCGCTTTCTGCAGCCTGTCCGAGTAGTCCCAGTTCATGGCCTGCCACCGAGTGAACTGGTCCAGGACCCAGATGCCCGATTGCCTCGAGCCGTTCCCGCTCTTGCCGTTCCCACCGAAAGGGAGGTGCGCTTCGGCGCCGCTGGTGGAGTTGTTCACGCTGACCATGCCCGCGCTGATCTGCTCGCGGAACCGGAACACGTTGAGCGGATCACGCGTGTAGATGCTGGCCGAGAGCCCGTACCCGTGACCGTTCGCAAGCGCGATGGCTTCGGCGAAGTCAGCGAACCGTGCTACCCCCACGATCGGCCCGAACGTCTCGGTGCGGTAGAGGTCATCGTCTGCAGTGACGCCGTCCACGATGGTGGGATGGAAGTAGAGCCCCGTGGCGGGGTCCCCGACGAAGCCTTCGCGTGGGTTGTCGGCGGAGATGCGCCCGACTCCGGTTGAGCCACGGGCGGTGTGAGCGGGCTGGATCAGCGTCAGCCACTGTTGGAACCGATCGGCGAACCGCTGGTTGATCATGGGGCCGTAGAGCACGTCCTGGGTAGGATCGCCGATGGGCGCCGCACTCACTGCTGCGTCGAAACGAGCCAGGAAGTCGTCGTGGATGTCGTCGTGGACGATCACGGTGCCGAGTGATGTGCATCGTTGGCCCGCCGTTCCGAACCCGCTGAACAGAGCCCCTTCGGCCGCGAGGTCCAGATCGGCGTCGGGCATGACCACCAACGGGTTCTTGCCGCCCAGTTCCAGGCACGGCGACTGGAGATGACGCCCGCACAGTTCGCCTATCTTGCGGCCAACCTCCGTGGACCCGGTGAAGCCGACCTTGTCCACGAGGCCTTGCTCGACGCATCGCGTCAGCCCGGCGAAGGTCTGCTCGCCGCCCGCGAGCACCATCTGGAAGACGCCCGATGGGAGGCCCGCATGCAGTAGCAGTTGCGCGAACGCCTCCGCTGTTGCCGGCGCGTACTCGGCAGGCTTCCACACCACGGTGTTACCGCAGAGCAGGGCCGGCACGATGTACCAGGAGGGCACCGCGACCGGGAAGTTCCCCGCGGTGATGATCGCTGCCACTCCGACCGGGGCGCGGAACGTGAAGAGCTGCTTATCGGGGAGTTCGCTGGGAACGGTCTGGCCGTAGAGTCGCCGGCCCTCCGAGGCGAAGAAGGTGCAGGTGTCGATGACTTCTTGTACTTCGCCGCGGGATTCGCGGATCGGCTTGCCGATCTCCCGCGTGATCAGGCGGGCGAGCGCCTCGAGGTTGTCCTCAACAAGCCGGCCGAACTGCTGTATCGCGCGGCCGCGTACGGGTGCGGGTACGGATGCCCAGGCGCGCTGGGCTGCGCGCGCAGCCGCGGCAGCTTCGACGAAGGTGCTCGCGTCGCCCAAATGTGCGTCAGCGACCACCTCGGAAAGGTCGGCCGGGTTCGTGATGGTGAGTCTGGCTCCCGGCGAGGTTTCCGCGGGCCGCCCATCGATGAGGGAGGAGATCGTTCGCGCCATGTCGGGATGGTACGGCGAGGGAGGGGGCCCCCGCTTGGGGGATAGGAGATAGGGCACGGCGAAACGCCGCCCCCCAGGGAGA
>JAYVBZ010000013.1:0-6976 GCA_043750215.1 Actinomycetota bacterium | reverse complement strand
TGCCGACCTTGATCGGACCTGGGCCTCCTGGGCCCGGAAGGCCGCCTCGCCGTCCTGGGAGAAGATCTGGGCGACCGTCTTGCCGGCTTCGCGTTCGATCTGGTCATCGAGATCGACGAACGGCACGCCCAGCATGCCGGCCAGCTCCTTGCCGACCACCGACTTCCCCGCACCGGGCATGCCCACCAGATAGACGATCACGGCAGCCCTTCCACGTAGTGCTCCAGGTTCCTCCTGGTTTCGGGCAACGAGTCTCCGCCGAACTTCTCCAGAACGGCGTTCGCCAGCTCGAACGCAACGACCGACTCCCCCACCACGCCCCCCGCTGGGACGGCGCAGGCATCGGTGCGCTGCTTGATCGCCACGTCGGCCTTCCCGCTGGCAAGGTCCACCGTCGCGAGCGGCTTCGGCACGCTCGAGAACGGCTTCATGGCCGCGCGGATGCGGACGGGCTGGCCTGTGGTCATCCCGCCCTCGATCCCGCCCGCTCGTGCACTGGTCCGCGCGATGTGGCCCGCGGTGATCACGATCTCGTCGTGCGCCTTCGATCCAGGCCGCCCTGCCGATGCGAACCCATCGCCGACCTCGACACCCTTCACCGATTGGATACTCATCAGGGCCAGGGCGAGACGGGCGTCGATCTTTCGGTCGTAGTGAACGTAGGAGCCGAGTCCCGGCGGGGCGCCGAACGCCACCACTTCGAACACTCCCCCGACCGTGTCTCGAGATTTCCGGATCCGATCGATCTCGGCGACCATCTTCGCGGATGTTTCGCGGTCGATGCACCGGACCGGTGATGCATCCACCGCCGCGCGATCCTCGGGACTCGAAAGCCCGGACTTGGCCGGTGCCTTGACCTTGCCGATCTGTACGACGTGGGAGAGCACCTGGATGCCGAGTTCAGCCAAGAACGCTTTGCAGAGATACCCGACGCTGACCCTGGCCGCGGTTTCGCGGGCGCTGGCACGTTCCAGCACATCCCGGACGTCGCTGGCTCCGTACTTCATGACCCCGGCCAGGTCGGCGTGCCCGGGCCGTGGGCGAGTGAGCCGCTTCGTGGGGTCTTCCTCACCATCGCTGCCCATGAGATCGGCATACTTCTCCGCGAACTCCTCGTTGGGGATCTGGATGGCGATGGGTGAGCCCATGCTCCGCCCATGTCGGATCCCGGAAAGAAGTTCGAAACGATCCGTTTCGAACTTCTGCCTACCCCCCCGTCCGTGACCCTGCCGGCGACGGGCCAGTTCGCCGGCCAATCCCTCCGAGGAGACGGGAACGCCGGCAGGAAGTCCTTCGAGGACGGCGACCAGGGCCTTGCCATGAGATTCGCCCGCGGTGAGCATGCGCAACATGGACATCATCATAGGGAAGGCGGAGCAGCAGCTGCCGGAGCGCTCAGGGAGCGATCGCGAAAGTGCGAGGGCGACCCTTTCGGGGCCGCCCTCGCGAACCGGCGACCGCTCCCCCCGTGGGCGGGCCGCCGGCGCTTGCTGAGCGGTTCACGCGCCGCAGAGCCTGAACGCCTGATCTCCGTAGAGGAACGAAGCGCAGGACCCCGAAACCCCTTGCAGTTGGAAGCTGCCCCCGCCGAACGTATGCCCGACGGAGACGCTGTAGACCTTTCCATCGACTTCCACCTGGACGCTGGACACCGGGAGCGATGCATGCGCCGTCACCAGCACCACGGTTCTTCCGCCGATCGTCGCCGATGACACCGAGGGCGAACTGGGGACGCTCGGGCTCGGGCTCGGCGTCGAGGTCGGGGTCCCCGATCCCGACGGCGTCGGCGTGACGCTCGGGCTCGGGGTCGGCAAGAACACGCCAGGGCAGTAGTAGCCCGTGATGTCCACCGGAAGGTGAAGAAGTACCTGTCGGCTGACGTAGGACTGCGGGATGCAGTAGGGGTCGTGACCACTGAACGTCGTCACCCCACTGGCGCTTGGCGAGGGCGTCGGTGTCGGCGTCAGCGAACCACTCACTGCGGGCGGCGGAGTCGTGATCGGACTCGGACCCGACGCGGTGTCGCTGCCGCCGCTCAAGAACAACGTGTAGATGAGGAAGGCGAGCAGGAGGAACCCCAGGACCGAACCACCGATGACGAGTGTTCGCTTATCGCGGTCGGTGATGGGCATCACGGGGCTCCGCTGGGGGAAGGGGTCGCCGGCAGCGCACTACTCGGGCCGAAGGAGACGGGAGGCTGACTCCCCGGGATAGAGCCGGGTCCCGAGCTTGTGTCCGACGTATAGAACTCGATGGTGCATTGGACCAGCATCGTTCCCGTTGGGGGCGATCCGGCGGAGGCAGTGCCACCCAGCGCAAGGGTGAACTGGGTAACCTTTGCCGCCCGAGAGAGGGTTTCGATCTTGTCGAAGAACTCGGCGATGGTGAAGTACCGGCCTTGCAAGCTCACCGAGATCGGCGTCGTCGACACTCCACTGGCTGACGTGACGGTCGGTGCGGAGAACTGGGCAGAGAGACCATCGACCCCGGACTGGTAAGCCGCTTCGCGAAGCAGGGAGATCAGCCCCTGCTGATCCAGAAGCGGGGGGACCCGCTGGTCCACCATGTCGATCGTGTTCTGGTACTTGCTGGCGTTGGCCTGATCGTCGCGAAGCGTCGCCAGCGATGCCGTCAGCGTCCCCCCTTCTGCCTGCTTGGTAAGCAGGTCAGTTCGCGCAGCCGATACCTGACCCATCTTCGGTTTGACCAAGAAGAAGAACGTGAGCGCAACCAGTAACAGCGCAACTCCCGCGGCGATCAAGGGGGCGCGTTTGTTCATCCGGTGGCTCCCGCGACACCGGCTGCCAGCGCTTCGCTGCCGCGTTTTCCTCGCTCGGTCAGGGCGTCCTGGCTGAGGTTAGCGCCCGACTGGAATTGGTAGAGCAAAGAGCCTGCCGCGGATTCGGCATACGAATCCACGAACGCGTTCTCGAAGCCTCGGATGCTCCCGATCCGGTCCAGCCAGACGGGGAACGTTTCCAGTCTGTATACGTTCCCCGCGAACGAGACATCGCCAACGAACGTGGGGGCAGCGGGGATCCCAGGCGTGGGCGTGACGGGAACCACGGTATCGGGCGCAGTGGTCGTCACGGCCATCGAAGTCACATAGCCGTCAGCCGGCATGACGTCCGAGATGTCCTGCATCAGCGAGGACATCGACACTTCATTCGCGTACACCTGCTTGAGGACCAGGCCTTTCGCATCCGCCTGGGCATGGAGCTGGGCGAAGGGCGCCAACGTGTCTGCTTGCGCCTGCAGGCTTACGTTCGTTGCCTCCTGGGCAGCGATATCATCGTTGACCTTGGCAAGGTTGCCGGACTGCATCAGGTAGAGCAGAACCATCAGCCCGACCAGCAGGACACCAACCGCCCCTACCAGGAAGGTGTTCCGGCGGATGACGGCCTGCTGGAGTATCTCCGGAGGGAGGAGGTTGACCTGCGTCATGCCTTCCCTCCTGCGATCGCCAGTCCCGTCGCAACCACCAGCACCGGTTCTGCCTCCTCGAGTGCTTCTGCCGAAAGCTGGAGGTTGGATCGAAGATGCTGGAACAAGCCGCCGGGATCCACCGTCACGGGGATGCGCTCGCGGAGTAGGTCGATGAACCCTTCCAGCTTGGATCCACCCCCGGTGACCAGGACCTTCGCGATACGCGCGCCCTGGGCCTGCGCGGTGTAGAACTCGAGCGAGGACCGGATCTCATCAACGAAGGTTCCCGCACGCTGCATGGCGATGCGACGCACCTCCTCCGCCGGGGGGCCGCCCTCGACCTCTTCCCCGCGCTTGAGTTGTTCCGCGACCTCGTCCTCGACGCCAAGCCCGTGGGCCAGGGCTCCGGTGATGTCGCGCCCTCCCGAGGGCAAGATGCGAACGAATCGCGTCGTCCCCTGCGCGTGGACCACGATGTTCGTCACGTGAGCGCCAACGTCGATGATGGCCTCGTCGCCCGTGTCCTCCAGGGACATGCCCACGCCGGCGTCACCGACCGCCCTGACCAAGGCGAACGGCACCAGATCCAGTCCCAGGGGGTGGAGTTTGGCTCCCACAGCTGCTTCGACCAGCTGGCTGACCATGGTCTTCTGCGCCGCCACCAGGAGGAGCCGGACCATGCGTCGGCCATCCTGCTCGAATTCCCCCAGCACGTCGTAGTCCAGGACGGCTTCGTCCACCGCCATGGGGATGAACTCCTGGACCTGGACACCGATGCTCTGCTGGAGTTCCTTCTCCGGGACCCACGGGAGCGCGACCTCGCGTACCACCACCCGCTGGTTCCCAACTCCCATCCACACCTGCTTGGTCTTGAAGCCGCCCCGCTGCCACAGCTCCTGGATCGCTTCGGAGACTTGGGCCGGGTTACGAACCTCTCCGTTCTCCACGGCACCCAGGGGCAGGGCCACCTGGGCAGCCCTGATGACCGCAGGGTCATCCCCGGTGGACACTTCCGCCGCCCGGACCGCCGTGGATCCGATGTCGAGACCGACTCTGGCGCGCGCCATCACGTCTTCACAACCTGAACGGACCGTTCGGCCAGGTAGCGTTCGACCTGGGCCTCGCGTATCCGGTAGTTCTTGCCGACGCGCACGGCGGGCAGATCCCCGCTCTTGATCAGGCGGTAGACCGTCATATTGGACACGCGCATGGCGTGGGCCACCTCAGACACGGTCAACAGGGCGCCCGAAGCGAAGTTCTGGGGGTCGCCTACCATGTCACCATCCCACGTGCCTCATCCGTCACATCGTCCCCGTCAGGCCCAGCGTCAACATCGTCAACATGGAGCGCCAACACCATTCACCAGGCGACAGCCCAAGTCAAACATCTCCACCTGGGCATCTTCAGGGTCAGTGGTAGAGCTTCAGGTAGGTTTCGGCCAGCCGATCCCCCCAGAACGCGGCCACGACCGCACCCGCCGCCATGGATGGGCCGAAAGGGATAGCACTCTTTCGGTCGCGGCCCATCACCAGCGCCAGGATCCCCATCAGCCCACCGAACAGGATGCCCGCCCCGGCCGCCACGCCCACGTATCGGAGTCCGATCGCTCCCAGGGCCGCTCCGATCACGCCCGCCAGCTTCACATCTCCCATCCCCATCCCCCGGGACAGGACGGCGACGATGAAGAGCCCGCCTCCGTAGATGGCCAGTCCCTCAAGCGCCCGCAGCGGATCGACAGGTGCGTGGAAGAGCCACGCGACCACCACGAACACGGGGAAGAAGATCAGCGAAGGGTAGGTCAGCCGGTTCGGGATGATCTGGTGCCGGATGTCGATGAGTGCGATGGCCGGCATCATCACCAGGAGCAAACCGACCAGGACGGCAACCCAGACCGACGGATAAACCATGGCCGCGCCGACGAACAGTGCTGCTGTCGCCGCTTCCGTGAGCGGATACTCGACGGAGATCTTGTGACCGCAGTTGTGGCATTTGCCTCGGAGCAGGAGCCAGGAGATGACCGGGATGTTGTCCCGATCTCGGATCTCTGACTTGCACTGGGGACATCGAGATCGTGGCGACACCACCGACTCTTTGGCCGGCATGCGGGCCACGACGACGGTCATGAAGCTGCCGAGCACCAGCCCGAACGGCAGGGCGACCAGGGCGCGCAGAAGCGTGTCGCTCATAACGTGGAACCCTACCCCTGCGACGCGCGCGAACCGTGCAAGCGCGGTTCAGGTTCTCAGATCACCTCTCGGATGTAGGCGATGTCCTGGTTGTAGCCGGTCAGGTTGGCGCCAGGCACCACGACCGGCTTATAGTTCTCCTGGAAGTTGTTCCCGATGTTCAGCGTCGCGCCGATGACTTGGCCCGTGAACGACGAGTTGTTGTTCTGCATCGTCGCGGTGCATGGGGTGTACACGAAGGTCTCGACGAGGTTATTGGTTGACGTCAGGTTCCCGAACGTGATGTTGTGGGAACCCCCTGTGTCGCTCGCCGGACAGGTCGTCGCCGGCCAGGTGCTGATCATGAAGAGGTCCTTGAGCGGACTCACTCCGTTCCAGTTGGACTGCTGCGACAGGTTGATCTCGCCATCGGTGATGATCGCGAGGTTGTTGTTCATCGTGATCGTCGCGTTGTTCGAGTTGGTGTACTCGCAAGGCGGGGTGATCCGAACAACGGTATTGCCTACGTTGTGGCCGCTGAAGCCGGTGGCGGCGTAGGCGCCCGTGGACTCCACATAGTTCCGCGCCGTCGCGCAGTCCGAGAATGTCTGGAAATTCGTGTAGCCGGCACTCGCCCACGCCGACTGCACGTAGGTGACCTGCGGGAACGACTGGCTGGGAGGGGGACCGAGGGTGCAGGTCGAGTTCTTCGTACCGGTCACGTTGGCCGGCGCTGAACCGGTGCAATAGTAGGCATTCCCGCTCACCGATCCCGAGGAGACCGTAACCGAACTCGTGGTGGAGCTGATGTTGCCGTCGATCTGCGCCTGCGGGTGGTTCACGAGGACGGACCCGTTCGCCCACACCTGTCCGTAGATGTGGACGTTGGTTCCGATGCTGTTGACCGATCCGGCCGGGACGTACACGCTGCCGTGGATCGACTCGAGGCCCGAGGGGACGTTGAACACGGCTCCGGTTCCCAGGATGAAGATGTCGGCGTCGTTGCCCGAGTTGCCGTTGACGGTGAAACTGTTGCCGAACGTGGTGCTGCTGTTCGAGACGAGAGCCCCCTGGAAACCCCCATAGATGGGCCGTAGCGTGATGAAGGATTCCATGGTGCGGGTGACGCCATTGGCGGTACCCGTCGACTTGATCTTCGCTGAGAGCGGGAAGTTCGACGAAGAGATGGACCCGGTGAATGCGGTCGTGCCCGCCGCGTCCGTGTAGAAGGTGGGCGTCGCGGTGAAGGTCCCGGTGGCCGGTGAGGAACCGACCGTTCCGCTGATGGCCGACGTCGTGAGGCTACTCGGCGCGGTCTTCTGCAGGTAGTTGTACCAGTAGTTCAATCCTGCCTCGGCTGTGGAGACGGCGGTGAGGCGGTTCCT
>JAYVBZ010000012.1:0-3127 GCA_043750215.1 Actinomycetota bacterium | reverse complement strand
CGTAGGGACCGCAGGGGTTCGGGTCACCGAGGGCGTGGACAGTACGGCGCAGGTTCGGGTTCGTGCAGATTCAGCGCGGCTGCTGGCCATCGCGGGGGCTCCACTCCGATTCGGGTACCCGGATGTGCTGAGCCGCCGTGGCAGGGGCGTGATCGCCGATATCCTGCGCGGTCGTGTCCGGATCGCCGGACTGCTTCGTCATCCGGCGCTCGTGGCTCGGCTCACCATCCTGCTCTCGGCGCGTTGATGGCGACCACATCGCGACGGCCCAGGCCCGACGAGAAGCCGGAGATCCAGCGCCCCGAACGCCGGTGGCTTCCGATGTTCGGCGTGGTTGTCACGTTGCTGGTGGTGGTTGCGGGTGGCTATGTCGTGGCAGGCGTGCTCTCCGAACGGGTCGGGCCGCCGATAGACGTGTCCGGCGTGGTGCAGATCCAGCCGCTCTCGGGCTGGTCGCTCGCAGGGCGGGGGCGGCTGGGGCCGACGGGCCCGGAGTTCGCCCAACTGACTCGCGGAGGCGGGAGCATCGATGTCGTCGCCTATCCGGGTATGGGGGGAACGCCCGAGGCGCTGGCCGAGGTGTACAAGCGAACCTTGGAGGTGGAACTGGCCAGACTTTCCGTCTCCTCCCGGCTGGAGTCGATACGGACCGCCACCGGGGCTCGGGGGGTTCGGTTCTCCTACTCGGGCGTGTCTCCGGAGACGAGCACGCCGATCGATGGTGAGGTCACGGTGATCGTCGGACCCGGCGGCGATGGCGCGGCATTCGACGGATGGGCTCCGGCCGGGCTGCTGTCCTACGCCTCCGGCGACATCGGATCGATGGTCGGCGCGGCGGTCATAACGTGAGCGCGAGGATGCGGGCCACATCCGCGCGACTCACGCACGAGTCCTTCTTCCAAGTCAGGCGTCCGGCATTCTGGTTGTTCGCCACGCTCTTGGTGCTCACCGGGTACGTCACATGGAGCGAGCAGCGTGTGTTCCAACACCTCTCACCGTCGGGGTGGGCGCTCTCGTGGGCGCTGGTACTCATCTACGCCCTTCCCGTCTTCGGGTTGATCTACGTCCTGGACCTCTACGAACGTGAGCCACCATCCGTTCTACTGGCAGCGGTGTTGTGGGGCGGCGTGATCGCTACCACGCTGGCCGGCTACGCGAACGAAGGCTGGGGACTGGTCGTGAGCCGCGTCGGCGGGCCGGCGTTCGCGGCGCGATGGACAGCGGCGCTCACGGCTCCGATCGTCGAGGAAACGCTCAAGGGTCTGGGTGTCGTGGTGATCTTCCTCGTCGTACGCAAGGAGATCGACGACGCGATGGACGGGTTCGTCTATGGCGCGATGGTTGGCCTGGGCTTCGCGGTGATCGAAGACGTCTTCTACTTCATGGCGGTGTTCGGCGGGAAACCGTCCGGAGTGTTGAACGGATTCTTCCTCAGGGTGGTGGCGGGTGGTTTGTATAGCCACGTGCTCTACACGGGGCTGGTGGGGATGGGGATCGGCTTCGCCGTGGAGCGCCGTGACCACATCCCCCGAGCCCGGAAGATCGCGATCTTGTCGCTGTTGGCGCTGGCAGCCATCCTCGCGCACTTCGTGTGGAACTCGCCGTTCCTCGACTTCTTCCCTGCCGAACCATGGCGCGGTCTGGATTGGCTCCAGGTGCTGCTTGCGGCCAGCGTGAAAGGCGTGCCATTCCTGGGTTTCGTGATGTTGGCCGTCGGGTTAGCACGACGGCGTGAACGCCGATGGCTGACGGGTGTCCTGGCATCGGAAACCGACGATGGCGGGATATCGGCCCAGGAGCTCGAAGTGCTGGCCAGTCCCCGGCGGCGGCGACGCGTCCGCCGGGAGATGCGTCGACGTGCCGGCGCCCGCGCGGCCTCCGTGCTGCACCGTCTCCAGCGTGAGCAGGTGAACCTGGGGATGATCCGCTCGCGGGTCGCGGGGGAGAACGACCCGGCGCTCCTGCAACAGCGGGCGCTCTGCAGCTCGCTGCGGATGGCCTTGGAGGCGATGCCGGGTGCGGCGTCCGCCAGGACCGGCCGCCCGGCGGGGTAGGCTCCCCATCGTGCAGATCGATGAACTCATCAACGGGGTCTTAGCGGGAGAACGGCGCTCGGTTGCGCGGGCGATCTCGCTCGTCGAGGACGGGGATCCCGGGCTGGAGGCATTGTCGGCGGGTATCTACGCCGCGACCGGTGTTGCCGGCACGATCGGGCTCACCGGTGCACCCGGCGTCGGCAAGTCCACCCTGGCTACCGAACTGGTTCGCGCCGCCCGGGAGCATGAACTCCGCGTGGCGGTGCTGGCGGTTGATCCCACATCCCCGTACACCGGCGGGGCTCTCCTGGGTGACCGGGTGCGGATGCAAGAGCACGCCACCGATCCCGACGTGTTCATCAGGTCGATGGCAACGCGCGGTCATCTGGGAGGGATGGCGCTGGCTGCACCGGAAGCGGTTCGCATCTTGGACGCGGCCGGGTATGCCCGAGTCATCGTCGAGACCGTGGGCGTGGGACAGGCAGAGGTCGACGTGGCAGCCGCGACCGATACCGCGGTGGTGGTGCTTGCACCGGGACTGGGCGACGCCATCCAGATGGCGAAGGCGGGGATCCTCGAGATCGCCGACATCTTCGTGGTGAACAAGTCCGACCGCGAAGGTGCGTCCGAGGTCGTGCGCCAGCTTCGCCAGATGATTCAACTGGGCGCTGTCCGGGAGTGGGAACCGCCGATCCTGGAAACCAGCGCACTGCATCGGGGCGGCGTCGAAGAGCTGTGGTCGGCGATCGAATCGCACCGAACCTACCTGCAGAGCTCCGGGGTATCGGAGGTCAAGCGTCGCGCACGGCTCCTGCGTGAGGTGGAGGCATTGGCGGCTGAGCGTTTCCGGGTGAACGCGGCGAGGACCCTCGCGGGCGAGCCGCAGCTGGCAGCCGATGTCGCCGCCAGGCGCCTGGACCCGTATGCGGCGGCGGCTATGCTGGTCCGCAAGGCCTCCGGCTCCTAGGCGGCGGCGCGGCGAAGGGGGACCGGCTCGTGGTCGAAGCGCGTGATCGCCTGCCCAAAGCTCCCGCCGCCGGGCGGAGTCACACGAGTCTGTCAGGAGAGCCGATCCCTTCGCTGGCGCGACC
>JAYVBZ010000011.1:0-2476 GCA_043750215.1 Actinomycetota bacterium | reverse complement strand
GCGGCCGAACTGGCGAAGACCCCCGAGGATGTGCTGGCGGTCGGCAACGGTGCCATCCTGTACCGAGATGCTCTCCAGGAGATCGGTCCTCAGGTGGAGTTCGCGTCCGCTACGGTGGCCCATCCGGACGCCGCGGCGCTCGCCGAGATGGCCGTTCCCCGGTTCCAACGCGAAGAACACGACCGACTCATCGACATCGTCCCCACGTACCTAAGGAAATCGGATGCTGAGATCGCTTGGGATCAGCGAGCCCGCGGCGCCTCGTCTTGAGGTCGCCCGGATGCGCCGCCGCCACCTCCGCGGCGTGATGGCGATCGAGCGCCAGGCGTACTCACGCCCGTGGAGCCCCAACCTGTTCGTCGCGGAGATGACCGAGCCGAACAACCGCTGCTATCTGGTGGCCAGGATGGAGCGAGAGGTGGTCGGCTACGGCGGCATGATCTGCTTCGGAGAAGAGGCGCATGTCACGAACATCGCCGTTGACCCCGAGCGTCTTCGCAGTGGTGTTGCGACGCGGCTCCTGTTCGACCTGACGCTACAGGCCATCGAGATGGGGGCACAAGCGATCAGCTTGGAAGTCCGCGTCACGAACTGGGCTGCACAACGACTCTACGGTCGGTTCGGGTATCACCCCGTCGGGATCCGGCGGAACTACTACCAAGAGCTGCAAGAGGACGCGCTCATCATGTGGACCGACGATGTGCGCGACCCCCGGTACGGCCGTCGACTGGAGCTCATCGCCGCCGGCTTGCCGGAAGGCCTCCGCCCGGCGTGATCACCCTCGGGATCGAAACATCATGCGACGAGACGGCTATCGCGGTCGTTGAAGACGGCTTCACTATTCGTTCCAACCTCATCGCGTCGCAGGTTCACCTGCACGAACGATTCGGGGGCGTTGTTCCGGAAGTGGCTGCCCGGGCGCACGTGGAGGCGCTCAACCCCTTGATGGAAGAGGCGATGGCGGCGGCCCAGGTGGGGTTCGGCGATCTGGACGGTGTTGCGGTCACGGTGGGGCCCGGTCTGGTCGGTGCGTTGCTTACCGGCATGGCGGCGGCGAAAGCCGTGTCGCTCGCGACGGGTACGCCGCTCATCGGGGTGAATCATCTGGAGGGTCACCTGTGGGCGAACTTCCTGGTCCATGGGCCGCTGGACCCACCGTATGTAGCGCTGATCGTCAGCGGCGGTCACACGATGTTGGTCCACATCCAGGGTCTTCACCACCACGAGGTTCTGGGACAGACCCTGGACGACGCGGCGGGGGAGGCGTTCGACAAGGTGGCGCGGCTCTTGGGGCTGGGGTTCCCCGGTGGACCTGCGCTGGATGCCATGGCGCGAGACGGGGATCCGCATGCCATCGCGTTCCCTCGGTCCATGGAACGAAGTGGTGACTTCGACTTCTCGATGAGCGGGCTGAAGACCGCCGTCCTTCGCTACGTGAAAGCGGAGCAGGCCGCGGGTCACGACCTAGATCTGCCGGATATCGCGGCGAGTTTCCAGGAGGCGCTCGTGGATGTGCAGGTACAGAAGACCCTTGAAGCCGCGAAGCAGACCGGGGTTCAAACGGTCCTTCTGGGCGGTGGCGTGGTCGCGAATACCCGTCTGCGTGAGCGGATCCAGACGGAGGGGAGGGCCGCGGGCCTGCGGGTGCTCTTCCCCCCGGTGGACCTCTGTACGGACAACGGTGCCATGATCGCGTGTGTGGGGGCGGCTCTCCTCAAACGTGGCGACCGCACGAAACTCGACATCGCGGCCGATCCCAACCTACTCTTGTCGCCGTGACAACTGTCCTGGTGACCGGGGGCGCCGGGTTCATCGGCTCGCACCTGGCCGATCGCCTGCTTGCCGAGGGGTTCCGCGTGATCAGCGTGGACGACCTCAGCACGGGCCGGATCGCCAACCTGGCCGAAGCACGCGGCCACGGCAAGGAGTTCACCTTCTTCAATATGGACGTGCGGGCCGAGGGCATCCAGCAACTGTTCGAACGGCACCGGCCCGAGATCGTGTTCCATCTTGCAGCCCAGTCCGGCGTTCGTCCCTCGCTGACCGATCCCACGAACGATGCCTCGATCAACGTGATGGGGACACTCAACGTCCTGGGATGCGCGGCTCGTGCGGGGACCCGCAAGATCATCTACGCGGCCAGCGGCGGCACCATCTACGGCGACCCGAAGCGTCTTCCGGCGAAGGAGGCGAGCGCCCAGGGTTCCTTCCCGATGAGCCCCTACGGGATCTCGAAGAAGGTGGTCTTGGACTACCTGGGGTTCTTCCAGCGCTACCGGGGCCTGGACTACACCGCGCTGGCGCTCGGGAACGTCTTCGGCCCACGGCAGGACCCCCACGGCGAGGCCGGGGTGGTCGCGATCTTCGCTCAGCGGATGTTGGCGGGCGAGGCGCCCACCATCTACGGCGACGGCAATCAGACACGCGACTACATCTTCATCGACGATGTGGTCCACGCGTTCGCCCAAGCCATCGA
>JAYVBZ010000010.1:0-3761 GCA_043750215.1 Actinomycetota bacterium | reverse complement strand
GGGCCGCGTTCGCGGATGAACTCCAGGACGGTGCGTTCGTTCATGGCACGCAGGAGACTGGGGGTCCCCGCCGTGAATCGCTGGCCCGCTTCGGTGCGGATCGCTGCCTCCCGGATAAAGGAAACTTTCCTAACTGAACGGCCGAATGCTACGCTCGCGACCTTCGATAGGTCAAGGCGACGCGCGAACCGAACCCACACGCAGGAGGGAACCAGCCATGGCAGAGCTCGCGATCAACGGCGGCACCCCCGTTCGGTCCTCGGCTTATCCGGCCTGGCCCGAGCGTGACGACGAGACCTACGTGGAGGCCGTGAGCGCAGTGGTTCGGAGCGGAGACTGGGGCGGATTCCCGGAACCGGGTCGGAACGGCGGAGCGTTCGAGGAGGCATTCGCCGCCTACCAGGGCGCACGCCACGGGATCCTCATGATGAACGGCACCGTCACCATGGAGGTGGCGTGCAAGGCGCTCGGTATCGGATGGGGTGATGAGGTCATCATCCCCGCCCTCACGTTCTCGGCTACGGCATATGCGCCGATGGCAGCTGGAGCCCTCCCTGTCATCGTCGACGTCACACCCGATACATGGACCATCGATCCCGCGCAAGTGGAGACGGCCATCACGCCCCGCACGCGCGCCATCATCCCCGTTCACCTGGGTCACCAGATGGCCGATATGGATGCGTTGACGGCCATCGCCTCAGCCCACGGACTCGCCATCATCGAGGATTGCGCGCATGCCCACGGCCAGCAGTGGAACGGTCGTGGCGCGGGATGCATCGGTGCCTTCGGATCGTTCAGTCATCAGTCCTCGAAGATCCTTACCTCCGGCGAGGGAGGCACGCTGCTGACGAACGACGACGGCCTTGCGATGAAGGCGCACTCGATCATCGACTGCGGCCGCCCCAAGGATCAGGCGGAGAAGCTCTATACGTTCGGAGCCAACTACCGCCTCAGCGAACTGAACGCGGCTCTCCTGGTCGTGGCGATGCAGCGGTTCCCAGATCAACAGGCGCAGCGCGCGATCACCGGCAAGGCGTTCGAGGGCCTCGCGGCCCAGATCCCCGGCATCCGGGTCATGCCGCACGATCCCCGCATCACCCGATGGAGCTTCTACAACTACATCCTGGCGATGGACCCTGCGGCTTTCGCTGGGCGCACCAACGAGATCGTCTGCGCAGCGCTTGAAGCCGAAGGCATCCAGGCCGAAGTCCAGTACCCGCCGATGAACCGGTACGACCTCTTCCAACCTCACCTCAGTCGCCTTCCCGTTGCCGTTGAGTACGCCGATAGGCTGGATCCGAAGACGATGTCATTCCCGGTGGCGGAGGCGGCAGGGCTGCGCGAGTCGATCTACTTCATGGAGACGACGTTCCGCGACGGGCAACGTGGGATCGAAGACGCCGCAGAAGCACTCGCCAAGATCCAACGCCACGCAGACGAACTCCCAGCTGGCTGAAACGCTCGCCTCCTCGCCGACAGCGACTACGGAAAGAACCGAGGCAGGAAGCGGCGATTCTCTTCCAGGAGGGCGCCCAGGAGCGGCGCAGCCACCTCGTAGTCCCCGACCAGCGGGTTCGCCATCAGGGCGGTGAGCGCGGCTGCGCGGCTCCCGCTCTTGGCAGCCGCGACGGTCAGGAGTTCATAGGCCTTCGCATACTCGACCAGGCCCAGCATCTCGGGGGCGAGGGCGTCCGTTGCGAGCGGATGCGCCCCATCCTTGTTGATCACCGCAGGCACCTCGACGACGGCGTCCTCCGGCAGGTTCGGGATGGCGCCGTCGTTGCGGACGTTCACGACCTGGATATCCTCCGTGCCGGCATGAAGCGAGGCGATGAGCGCAGCCGCTGCGTCGCTGTAGAACGCGCCGCCACGTTCTTCCAGAAGCTTCGGTTTCGTGTCGAGGTTCGGGTCCTTGTAGAGCTCTAGGAGGCCGGCCTCGATGTCCATGACCTCTTGCGCGCGGATGTGCCCACCGCGCAGCTCCTCCATCACCCGGCCGGTCAGGTAGTAGTAGCGCAGGTAGGAGGACGGGATCGCGCGAAGCAGCTGGACGATCTCGCGCGGCATCTCCTGGTCGAACGCCTTCCGGTACGCCTCGTAGGCATCGTCGTCGAGCAGTTCGGGCAACCGGTCGACGCCATCGACCAGCACCTTGCGCTCCCAAGTCAGGTGGTTGAGCCCGACATGATCCAGCTTCACTCGATCTGGCGTCACCCCGAACAGCTTCGCGAATTCCCGCTGGAACCCGATCGCCACGTTGCAGAGACCGAGGGCTCGATGACCCTCATCGATCAGCGCCTGCGTCACCAGTCCCGTCGGGTTGGTGAAGTCCACGAACCAGGCACCGGGCGCACCCCGTTCAGCGGTGAGCTCGGCCAGCTCCAACACGACCGGCACGGTCCGCAGCGCCTTCGCGAACCCGCCCGGTCCCGTCGTCTCCTGCCCGATACACCCGAATCGCAAGGGGATCGTCTCGTCCTGGTAGCGCGCCTGGTTGCCTCCCACGCGCAGCTGCACCACCACGAAATCGGCGCCGTCGATCGCCGCTTCTCGGTCCAGGGTCTGGCGAACGGTTCCCGACCAGCCGGCTTTGCGGGCCATCCGCTCGGCGAGCGCCCCCACGATCCCAAGGCGCTCGGCGTCAACGTCCAGCAGACACAGTTCGTCGACCGGGAGACGGTCGGTACGGGTGACGAAACCCTCGACAAGTTCGGGGGTGTACGTACTCCCGGCTCCGACCACTGCCACCTTCACACCCATCGTCCCGGCATCGTACACTCCGCGATGTGAAATCGTTAGGAAACTTTCCTGACCCGTTCATCACCGAGATCTCCGGCCAGCCGGACGCGCTCCGGCGCGCTGCCGCAGGGGTCCCGGACCAGGTGTCCGCCCTTGACGAAGCGCTCGAGCTGGCCTCCGGACGCACCCTGATCTTCACAGGGATGGGCAGCTCCTACGATGCCTGCTACCCCGCGGTCGCCGAGCTTGCGGACGCAGGGATCCCCGCGCTGCAGCTGGACGCGGCCGAACTCCTTCATTTCAGAGAAGGTCTGCTGGGCCGGGGCACGCTGCTGATCGCGGTGAGCCAATCCGGTGAGAGCGCCGAGACCGTGCGGGTGAGCGAACGTGCGCGGGGCGCCGGAATGCCAGTCATCTCGGTGACGAACGGGACGGGCAGCACCCTGGCCCGGCTGGCCGGGGCGGCGCTCGACACCCGGGTGGGAACAGAAACTGGTCCTTCCAGCATGACGTTCGCTGCTGCGTTGGTGGTGGTCGGCGCGCTCGGACGCCGCCTGGCCGGAGCAGTACGCGAGGAGGTGGGACGCTCTGCGGTGATGGCCGCCGAGACCGCTGCCCTCTCGCTCGAAACGCTCTTGTCCGACCAGACCCTGGCCGACCGAATAGCCGCCTGGCACGACGGTCGCGACACGACGGTGATCTTGGGGCGTGGACCGGCTCGCGCGGCTGCCGAGATGGGCTCTCTCACCATCAAGGAAGCGGTCGGGATGATGGTCGAATCCCTTCAGACGGCGCAGTTCCGCCATGGTCCCTTGGAACTCGCGGGTCCTGGCCTGGCAGCCATCGTCTTGGCGACCGAGCCGGAGACACGCGACCTGGACGTGGCCTTGGCCCGTGAACTGACCGAACTCGCCGCCGCCGTGCTGGTGGTTACGCAAGAGCCGGCCGGCATCGATGGGGTGCTGAACGTGGTGACCGGTTCGTTGGACCGGACCGTGCGTCCGGCGGTCGCCATCCTGCCT
>JAYVBZ010000009.1:0-2684 GCA_043750215.1 Actinomycetota bacterium | reverse complement strand
CGCGAACCGTTGCCCCGGCGCCACTGCCGCGATGTGCGCAGCCACGATGTCGGCGCCCCGGGCGGCAGCCGCGTCCGGATCGGGAAGGATCTCGGTGTTCAGACTCAATCGTTCCTCCGCTTCAAGATCCGGCCGCTTTCTCGGCGTGCCCACCGAACTCGCTTCGCATGGCCGACAAGATCTTGTTCGCGAAGTCGGCGTTTCCACGGGAGGAGAACCGCGACGCCAACGCCGCGGTCAGCACCTGCGCGGGAACCCCTTCCTCGATGGCGGCGATAGCGGTCCACCGGCCTTCGCCAGAATCGCTCACCCGACCCGCGAATCCATCCAGGTCAGGAGACTCCACTAGCGCCGCGGCCGTGAGATCGAGCAGCCATGACTGAACGACGCTCCCCCGGCGCCAGACTTCCGCCACCTCGCCCACATCGATCGGATACCGGTAGCGCTCCGGATGCTCCAGAGGCGCCGTCTCTGCGTCCGCGTCACGTTCGCGAGTGCCTGCATCGGCGTTGGCGAGGATGTTCAGACCTTCTGCGAACGAGGCCATGAGGCCGTATTCGATGCCGTTGTGCACCATCTTCACGAAATGGCCCGAGCCCACCGGGCCGCAGTGGAGATACCCCCGTTCCGCGGTCGTTGGCTCGCCGGTTCGTCCTCGGGTGCGCGCAGCCGCTTCCACCCCCGGAGCCATCGACGCGAAGATCGGTTCGAGCCGCGCGAAGGTTGCATCCTCCGCGCCGACCATCAGGCAGAAACCCCGCTCAAGTCCGAACACTCCCCCGGACACTCCAACGTCTGCGTAGTGGATCCCCATAGGCGAAAGGGCTTCCGCGCGTCGGATGTCGTCCACGTAATGGGTGTTCCCACCGTCGATGAGCACATCACCTGAGCTGAGCAGCGGCATCAGTTGCTGGATCGCCTGCTCGGTGATGGCGCCCGCCGGCAGCATGAGCCACACGGCCCGGGGCATCCGGAGCGCCTGCACGAACGCCTCCAAGGACTCTGCCCCGGTCGCGCCCTCGGCCTCGAGCGACGCCACTGCGCCGGGGTTCACGTCGAACGCTACGCAGTCGTGCCCATTCCGCATGAGTCGCCGAACGATGTTCCCGCCCATCCGTCCCAGGCCGACCATCCCCAGTTGCATCCACGCATCCTAGCCGCGCTGGCCGCGGGTCAGCGGGCGGCGATCAGCGGGCGCCGCTGCACGGAGCGCAGAGCACAGACGACGGTCTGGCTTCCAGTCGGGGAGCGGGGATCAGCCGGCCGCAGCGATCACAGAGCCCGTAGGTGCCTTCGTCAAGCTTCTCGAGGGCGCGCCGTACATCGTTGAGCTTGCCTTCCAGGGCGGTTGCGGCGCCGACCCGTTCGATGCGGGTGATGGCCTCCGTGGTCCCCTCTCCGACGCGTTTGCCGAACCCGATGGTTGCGCTGGGATCGCGCGTGACCAGCGTGAGGTCGCCCATCTCCGAGATGAGGACATCGCGCGCGCGTTCCAGCTCACAGCGAACGGCGTCCTGATCGAGCGTGGGGTCTGACATGTGGTCCAGCCTCTCAGACGTCCATCAGATCGGGGTCTCCACCCACGCCTTCGAGGGCACCGCTCTCGCGCGAGGCGAGCCCCTTGGGCGAGGCGGTGCCCCTCCTGGCTTCGAGTTCGCGGAAGATCTCCGTGGCGTGGTCGACGCAGAGCACCACGAGGTCGCCCGGGCGCGCCCGGTCGAGCGCTCGCTTGGCCGCGGTCATCTCGTCCAGCACGATCTCGACGCTTCCGGCCCTCGCGCCGCCATCGGCCACGGCCGCCTCGACCCCTTCCATGATCAACTCCGCGGTGGCACCGAGCGGACGTCCGCGAGGTCGCGCATCTTCGCGAACGATGACCTCGTCGAAATAGCGAGCAGCCACGCGCCCCAGTTCGCGCATGTCGTCGTCGCGACGATCTCCGGCCGTCGCGATGACGCCAACGCGCAGGTTGGCCGCCCACGTCGCTTCTCCCGGCCGGGTGACGCCCGCCGCGTCCGAGGCCAGCCGTTCGACGAACTCCCCCAGCGCCTCCAATCCCGCGGCGTTATGGGCGTAGTCCAAGATGACCTTCACCCCGTCCAGATCAAACACGTTCAACCGGCCGGGTGCCTGATAGATCGAGGTCGTGAACGTTCGAAGGCCTTGGCGGATGTCGTGGAGGTGCGCGCCCGCCGCGTGCGCGGCGGCCGCAGCGGCCATCGCGTTCTGCACCATCATGCGGGCCTTGCCCTCGAACGTGGACGGCAGGGTGTGGACCCACGCGATCGGCATCGTGCGGCGCCCCTCCTTGATGACCATCATCTCGCCACGCGTACTACGTTCCAGAACCACGGCCTTCCGACCGCGCCGGACCCATCGCTCGACGAACTCGTTTCCTTCGATCATCGAGAACAAGATCACGCCGCCGCTGCACGACCTTCGCATCTCCAGGACCAGCGGATCATCGGCGTTCAGCACGGCGGCGCCGCTCCGCGGCACCGCCTCGACGACGACGCGCTTCACGGCTGCGAGCTGCTCCATCGTATGGATCTCCTTGAGACCCAAGTGGTCGCCAGTGACGTTCAGGACGACGCCAACATCGTTGTGCCCGTACCCCAGTCCCTCGCGCAAGATCCCCCCGCGCGCGACCTCGAAGACCGCGAAGTCCACGCGCGGGTTCTGCA
>JAYVBZ010000008.1:0-2966 GCA_043750215.1 Actinomycetota bacterium | reverse complement strand
CAGCCGGCGTGGGCACCGAATTCGGGAGCACCGGGATCGACCCCATGGGAACCTTCGCGGATCGTTCGGTCGTAACCGAAGCAGGCCGGCCGAGCCTCTTCGAGTACGTCACTGAAGGTCATCTCGCCCCGAAGAAGAAAAGCAAGCCGGGGTGCGACACGACCCTCACCCATCGCTTCGAGATCGAGCAGGCCGGTGAGGGCTGCGTGGTGACCTATCGTAGGCACATCGCGCGTTGGACGAACCCCCCGGCGATGCTGACCTCCGCACTCATGCGTCCGCTGGTCCGGATCTTGGTTGCGAACCTCGACAAGAAGACGCTCCGCAACCTGATCGCGTCGGCTGATCAACACTGAGGAAGGGGGCTTGGAGTTGGCAAGCGTCACCGTATGAGCCCCACGCTGTAAGGATCGCCCGGGGATCATCCGAACGACAGGTCGAATAAGGGAGGAGATCGAGATGGGCAATGTGTCGAAGGCATCAGCGAGCAGGACAGAGACGGTGGAAGGGTTCGAAGGTCGCTACGAGGAGGTCGACGGCTACATGGTGGGCTTCGAGACCTTCACGCAAGGCGGCGATTTCACCCCGTTCTTCAAGGGTCTTCCGGATGACCGGTGCCAGTCGCCACACTGGGGCTACGTGTTCAATGGCGCCCTGACGATCCACCACCCAGAACACGACGAGGTGATCGAAGCCGGCAAGGCCTACTACGTAGGGCCTGGACACACGGGGGAGGTTGCAGACGGCACCGAGATACTGGAGTTCAGCCCGGCGGACCTCTATAAGGAGACGGTCGCGGTCATCATGAAGAACATGGAGGAGATGGGCTAGGGCGTTGGTCGACTGGATGGGATCGCGCAAGCGCTTGTTCGATCGGGCCTATCGCCGGGGCAGAACTCCTTGGGATTCCGGGATCACACCGCCCGAGGTCGTTGCCTTCATGGACGGGGACGTGGAAGGGGGTGTGGGTCCGGGCCGGGCGCTGGATCTGGGGTGCGGGACGGGAACCAACGCTCTCTACCTCGCCCGCCAGGGTTGGGAGGTCGTCGGCATCGACTTCTCCGAACTCGCGATCGGGACCGCGCGAACGAAACTGGCGGCAGCATCGCTTCCCGGCGTGACGTTCCACCGCGGCGACGCAACGCAGCTCACAGCCGAAGGGATCACGGGGTTCTTCGACTTCGTTCTGGACATCGGGTGCTTCCACGGGGTGCCGCCAACGAAACGTGATCACTACGTCCGTGAGGTGGCCGCGCACACTTCTGCCGGAGCCACGCTCCTGATGTTCGCGTTCGGGTCGTCGATGCGCGCTCCGGGCCGCCATCCGACCCGAGAGTCCGAGATCCGGCGTAGGTTCGGCGCGTCGTTCGAAGTAGCGCGGATCGAGCTCGGCACACATCCGCTGGGCGCTGCCTGGTTCACGCTCAAACGCCGGCCAACAACGAGCGCCACGTCTGCCTAGCTATTCATCCGTCGTCGGGCGTTCGAACCCTACGCAGGCGATGACGGGAAGCATCGGGTATCTGCGCAGCCTCGGATCCCACACAGCGCGGACACACCGTAGGAACAGACTTCCCCGTTTCGTCTGGTTGGGCTTGGCGTAGCGGCAGTCCGCGCAGAGCCCGGCGCCAGCAGGGATAGTGGTCACGACACGAGTATGCAGGGAGAGCGCTGATGCCAGAGTTGAGGATGCGACCGATGACGGTGCAGGAGTTCGCAGAATGGCGCGAGCCGCACATCGTCGAATATGCCGCGGAGATGGCGCGCAACGCTGGGCGCACCACCGACGAACTCATGGACCGCAGTGAGAAGGAGTTCTACGAGCTGCTTCCTCAAGGTGCCGATACGCCTGGACATCGCATCCTCGTCGCCGACGACGTCACCACCGGCGAACGCATCGGTTGGCTCTGGATCGCGGAGCGGGATTCGGACAGCGGCGGGAAGGTCGCGTGGATCTACGACATCGTTGTGGATGAGGCGTTGCGCGGAAAAGGCTACGGGCGTGCGCTGATGGCGCAGGCGGAGATCCAGGCGAAGGAGATGGGGCTCGGTCGTATCGCACTCAACGTGTTCGGGGACAACTCGATCGCCCGCTCGTTGTATGAGACTTCCGGGTATCGCGAGACCGCTCGACAGATGGCGAAGGACCTCTGAGCAGGGGCGACAGACCGCCTTGCTACACTCTCCCGGCCGCCCGCATCAGGCGCGGTCCCATCGTCTAGGGGCCTAGGACACTACCCTCTCAAGGTAGAGGCACGGGTTCGAATCCCGTTGGGACTACCACGTTGACCCCGTCAGATCCGCCGGCCCAAGCCGGTGTCGTGCGGACATCCCTAACGCCCAGCGTGCAGGAGGTCACCGACCGTTCGGATACCCCGACTTCGAAGCTGCTCTGCCAGCACGAGGAAGAGCTGCGCCGTCACCAGGGCGTCATCGAAGGCCTCGTGAGGAGCAGCGACCGGCACGCCGTAGCGTTCGGCGCATCCAGACAATGACTCCCTGAATGGCTCCTTCGCATCTCTGTCCACCGCCAGCATCGCGAGCTTGCGGACATCGATGCACCGGCGAGGGAATCCTCGCCCTGCCGATCCAAACATCCTGCGCAGGATCGCAAGCTCCACCGACGCATACCACGTGAGCAGGAATCGATCTGCCAGGGCTTGTTCCAGCACTGCGGTTGCCTCAGCGATCCTGGGAGCCCCGACCAGATCCTGGGTCCGCATCCCGTGCACCATGACCGAAGATGGCGAGGGAGGGATCGGCGGTTCGACCATCTGGTGCACACCCTCTCCCAGGATGATCCTTCCACCCCGCACGGGAACCACGCCGAACGACACCACATGATCGTTCACCAGATCCAGGCCGGTGGTCTCGAAATCGAGCGCCGCGAACTCCGCGTTTTTCCAGTCTTGGCGGCGAAGGCCCCTACCCGGCGCCGAAAGGGTGCTCACCGAACCCGCACCCCG
>JAYVBZ010000007.1:0-3055 GCA_043750215.1 Actinomycetota bacterium | reverse complement strand
TCGCGGCCCGACGTTCGTTTCAGGGTCTTCTCGACATCCTTCGGGCGGCCGCCCAGCCGGCGGTCAAGAGCCACCATGACCGAGGATTCGGATACCCCGGCCAGATCGGCCAGGAGGTGGGCGTATTCGCTCCTTCGGATGGGGTCGGTCAGGCGTTCCAGGATGGGGAGCGCCTCTGCGACCGCCGCCGATCGGGCCTCCACCGTGGACAGATCATGGCGTCCGATGGTTCTCCGGACCATGTACTCGACCAAGGGTCGTGCCCGTTTCGCCGCCTCGAGCACCGCCTCAGCTCCGTGCTGGGCCACGAAGTCCGCAGGGTCCAGCCCCTGCGGCATGATCATGACCACTGCCTGCACCGGGTACTGCTCTTGGAACGCGAACGCCCGCTCCGCCGCTCGGGCGCCGGCTTCGTCCGAGTCGAAGGCGAGCACCGCCCGCTGCGCGAACCGTGAGAGCTGACGGAAATGGCCTTCACCGAGCGCGGTGCCACACGTGGCGACGGCGTTCTCCACGCCTGCCTGCACCAACCCGATGACATCGGTGTAGCCCTCGACCACGAACACCTCGCCGCTGCGGCTCACGGCCGGACGCGCGCCGTGCATGTTGTAGAGCACCTCGTTCTTACGGTAGATCGGCGTCTCGGCGGTGTTGAGGTATTTGGCCTGCTCCCCCGCCCGCGGGTCGCTCGGCAAGATGCGCGCTCCGAATCCAATCCCGTGTCCTTGTAGGTCGTGGATAGGGAACGTGATGCGCCCACGGAACCGGTCGCGCACCGTCCCGTCATCACCACGTGTCGCGAGTCCCGCTTCGAGCAGCACCTCGGGGCCGAAGGACTGCGAGAGACGGCGGAGGAGGAAGTCGGGGTAGGAAGGCGCGAACCCGACACCGAAACGTTCGGCGGTCTCTCGCAGGATGCCCCGCTCCTCCAGGTAGGCGCGCGCGTCAGCGGCCTCGCGCCCGTCGGCCAACATCGTGGAGAAGAGGGCCGCCGCTTCCTCATTCGCGTTGATGAGGGCGGCCCGGCGCTGTGCCGCGCGGCGTTCAGCCGGGGAGTCTCCCTCGTAGCGCAGGGTGATGCCGGCCTGTTGCGCCAGGCGTTCGACCGCCTCCACGTAAGTGAGATGTTCCAACTCGCGCAGGAAGGTGATGGCGTCACCGCCTTTGGCGCACCCGAAGCAGTAGAAGACCTGCTTGGACGGGCTGACGCTGAAGGAGGCTGTCTTCTCCTGGTGGAAGGGGCAGAGACCGGACATGGAGTCGTGTCCCGACTTCTTCAGGCTGAGGTACTGGCCGACCAGCGCCACCATGTCGGTGCGCTCCTTGACCTGCTCGATGTCGTCCTGCCGGATCCGTCCCGCCATCACCGCTCCATGCGTTACGGGAGCCACCCCTGGGGAAGGAAGAGCTGCTCGTAAGTGCGCAGAGCGTACCGGTCCGTCATCCCGGCGACGAAGTCCGCAACCTGCGTGGGCAGATCGCCGGGGCCCCGCACGTGGTCAGGGGGCATCTGGTCGGGATGCTCCAGGAAGTAGGTGAACAGGTTCCGGATCATCTGAACGGCTTTCTCGTTCTCCGAGGCGGCATCGGACCGCAAGTACACGCGTTCGAACATGAAATCTCGGAGACGATCCAGGGCATCGGCGACCGGGGCGCTCAGGATGATCTGGGGGACGCCGTCGCTGCTCGTGACCAGATCCGTGACCAGGGTGTTGATGCGCGCGGAGTGCGTGTGCCCCAGGACATCGAGCACCGCGGCTGGAAGTTCGGACGTATCCAGCACGCCGGCACGCAGCGCATCGTCCATATCATGGTTGACGTAGGCGATCCGGTCGGCGAACCGGACGATCTGGGCTTCGAGCGTGGACGGCGCCGGCATGGACCACGGATGGCCCAAGATCCCGTCACGGACCTCCCACGTGAGGTTGAGACCGGCGCCGTTGTTCTCGAGGTATTCGACGACCCTGATGCTCTGCTCGGAGTGGCGGAAGGGGCGCCCCAGCAGGGGCGTGAGCGCCTGCTCCCCCAGGTGGCCGAACGGGGTATGGCCGAGGTCGTGGCCGAGTGCGATCGCCTCGGTCAGGTCCTCGTTGAGCCGGAGTGCACGGGCCGCCGTTCGCGCGATCTGGCTCACGTCGAGCGTATGCGTGAGGCGGACCCGGTAGTGATCGCCTTCGGGCGCCAGGAAGACCTGGGTCTTGTGCTTGAGCCTGCGGAACGCCTTGGCATGGACGATCCGGTCGCGGTCGCGCTGGAACACGGTTCGAAGTGGGTCTTGCGGCTCGTCGCGCTCGCGCCCCTTGGACCCGCCGGCCAGCACGGCGAGGGGAGAAAGCGTGAGGGCTTCGATCTCCTGGGTCCGTGCTCGTGGGGTGGTCACCGCTGGTGGGGTCGTCACCGAGCCATGGTAGCCGCCCGAACCGACACGTCCGCCAAGCGGACCTTCATCGGCCGAACACACGGTAGTACAGGTAGGCAAAGGTCTCGCGTGCATACCCGCCGAACCTGGTGCCAACGCTGGTAGCCGCCGAGGTCCACGTCGCAGAGCCGTATCCCTGGAACCCGAGGTCCCCGGCCATCCGCTCGATCCGGGCGTTGTGCCACGGATCGGAGACGAGGAACGCCGTGGACATCTCGTGGTCGGCGAGATACTTCGCAACGGCCCTCATGCTCTCGAACGAAGAGCGCCCCACGGGGAGCGCGAGCGCGGCGCCGGCCGGAACTCCTTTCGACACGAGGTAATCGCGGCCGGCCTGCCCTTCCGTCGTGGTGTCTCCCGGTTGCTTGGAGCCGAGCACGATCACGGTTCCCGCCCGCCCCTGTTGGTAGAGCAGCAGTGCATGATCCAACCTGCCTTTGAACACCGGCGATGGCGTTCCGCTGTACTCGGCGGCGCCCAAAACGATGATCGCATCGACGTGATCGATCTGGCTCGCGCCGTCAACATGTGCAGCCCGCCATACCACCACCGAGCTGGCCCCAATGGCCGCGAGGCCCAGAAGGACCAGCACGATGATGGACGTGAGGATGGGGTGACGCCGGATCGCGGTCACCC
>JAYVBZ010000006.1:0-5326 GCA_043750215.1 Actinomycetota bacterium | reverse complement strand
CGGCCTCGGTGGCGCCGCGAGACGGCGCCGCGAGACTGGTGAAGGTGTTGCCGGCGATCTCGAAGCTCGGATGGTCGGCGTTGCGTTCGACGGGCATGGTTGCTCCTCGTTGTGGGTGAGGCGGCATCATGCCACCGGGAGCCGAACTCGTCAGGATCGGGCTAGTTGGAGAGGCCGACCGCGTGCCCGACGAACACGTCGGTCTCGACGGCGTCCAGCAGGAAGTCCGCGAGGTCGAACCGCGTGATCTGGTCGCCGGGGGCGGGTGCGTCCAGTTCGTCTTGATAGGAGCCTTGGGCGTCGTCGTCGGTGATGGTGGCCGGCGCGGCGCCGACCCACTCCAGGCTAGAGGCGCGCAACGTTGCTAGATCGCGGCGGTGTTCCTCACTGACATGTTGGAACGGCGGCCGACTGGTCTCGAAGAACACGGCGACCGACACCACGGTGATCACGCGAGCCACGCCGGTGACCATCGCGCCCGCGACCACGTTCGCGTTCATGGTCGAGAGGTCCGTGGTTTCCTCCAGTGTGGTCACGCCTAGCGCCGAGATCACGGCGTCGTGCCCGGGGATCGCGCCCACCACCGAGGCCGGGTCCGACGCGTCGCCCACAACCACCGTGAGACCGGGCGCCTCGGCCCGCTCCAGCTTCGCAGGCGAACGGACGAACGCCGTGATCTGGTGACCGCGAGCCAGGCCCTGCTCCACCACGGCCCGACCAACCCGGCCGGTCGCTCCGAACACCACGATCTTCATCTACTCGCCCCTTTCATCGCCTCACGCATCTCGAAGCGTTTGGATGTCCAGCTTCGTCATCTTGAGCATGGCTTCCATGACCCGTTGCGCCCTGGCGGGGTCGGGGTCGCCAAGCAGCTCCCCCAGGGCGTCGGGCACGATCTGCCACGATAGGCCGAACCTGTCCGTGAGCCAGCCGCACCGGTCCTCTTTACCTCCCTCGGTGAGCTTCTCCCAAAGATCGTCGACTTCCTCCTGCGTCTCGCACGACACGAACAGGGAGACGGCCGGAGTGAACGAGTAGTGCGGTCCGCCGTTCACGAACTTGAACTCCTTCCCCAGAAGCTCGAACGATCCACCCAGCACCGAGCCGGCGGGCCCCGGTCCCGCGTCGCCGTACCGCATGAGCTCCCCGACCTTCGATCCTTCGAAGATCGAGGTGTAGAAGTTCATCGCCTCTTCGGCGTTATCGTCGAACCAGAGGAACGGGGTGATCGTCTGCATCGCGTTGCTGCCTCCACTCACACATCTGAACGAGATGAGCCTACCGCCGCGGGTTCCCCGAGACGTTCGTCACCCGGGGGAGCCGAGAGGTGAGGGTTCGAGGTG
This sequence comes from Actinomycetota bacterium, assembly GCA_043750215.1. Lineage (GTDB taxonomy): Bacteria > Actinomycetota > UBA4738 > UBA4738 > HRBIN12 > JANXVR01. The sequence continues at coordinate 3,983 of JAYVBZ010000006.1, read as the reverse complement.
CAGGCCGCCGCGATACACACGAAGTTGAAGGTCGTCCCCCTCTTCCAGAGCTGAACGCGACGCCACCGTCGTCACATCGCCGATCAGGACCTGGTTGCGGGGCCGGGCCTCACCTTCCAGGACGCCGGCGAACACGAACTGAAGGGCGTCCCCGACCGCTGGCGCCTCTACCGGGTGACGAGCGAAAGAGCCTGAAGGGTAGGATGCCCCGGTTCGTCCGGGCCGTCCCGCCCGTCGAAGGAGGCTCGCGAAGTGCTCGATGTGGCGAAGATGGCGGTTCAGGCCGCGCGCAAGGCCGGTGCCGATTACGCAGATGCCCGCGCAGGGACCGACGAAACCGAGTCGCTGACCGTTCGGAACGAAGAGATGGCGGGGATCGACCGGTCCATCTCCACCGGGCTGGGAGTGCGGGTCCTAGCCGGCGGCCGATGGGGATTCGCTTCGACGTCTCGACTTGATGAGGCCGAGATCACCCGAGCCGCAGAACTGGCCGTCCAGATCGCGCGCGCAGCGGGTCGGATGCCCGGTGAACCCGTGACGCTCTCGCCCGTTGAACCCGCGCAGGGCACCTGGCGAGGTCCCTGTACCGAGGATCCCTTCACGGTTCCGCTGGAAGAGAAGGTCGCGCTCCTGATGGAGGCCACGCGCCGGATGAGAACCGTTCCCGGCCTGAGCTTCGCGGAAGGTGGCCTGGACTTCTTCCGCCGGCGCACCTCTTACGCGTCCTCCGACGGCGCGACCACCGAGCAGGAAGTCACCCACAGCGGCGGCGGAACCAAAGGCACGGCTGTGGGCGACGGCGACGTTCAGGATCGCTCCTATCCAAACTCTTCCCGGGGCCACGTTCGCGCGGCGGGATACGAGCACATCCGCACGCTGGGCCTGATAGAGGAGGCGGAACGCATCGGGCGTGAAGCGGTAGCGCTCCTGTCCGCTCCGGAGTGCCCGAGCGAGGTCACCACCCTCATCCTGGATTCGGGCCAGATGGAACTCCAGATCCACGAATCCATCGGCCATCCCGTCGAACTCGACCGCGTGATGGGGATGGAAGAGGCATACGCAGGTGGGTCGTTCGTCACGCCGGGCGATCGCGGAACGCTCCGGTACGCCAGTCCGTTGATCAGCATCACCGCGGATGCCTCCCTCCCCGGCGGCCTGGGAACGTTCGCGTGGGACGACGAGGGCGTTCCGGCCCAATCCACACCGATCATCGTGGACGGTATCTTCCAGAACTTCCTGACCAGCCGGGAGACCGCTCCCACCATCGGGCAAACATCGAACGGCACCTCGCGCGCGGACGGGTGGAGCCACCTCCCGCTCATCCGGATGACCAACATCTCTATCGAACCTCGCGAAGGAACCTTGGCTGAGATCATCGCCGACACCAAGGACGGCATCTTCATGACCACGAACACCTCGTGGTCCATCGACGACAAGCGCATCAACTTCCAGTTCGGATGCGAGATGGCTCGCCGGATCAAGAACGGTCGATTGACCGACCTGTACCGCAACCCCAACTACACGGGGATCACGCCGGAGTTCTGGGGTTCGTGCGATGCGGTGGCAGGGCTCCAGGACTGGGTGGTCTGGGGCACACCGAACTGCGGCAAGGGCCAGCCCGGCCAAGTGGGCCGGGTGGGTCACGGCGCCGCACCTGCGCGATTCCGGAACGTCCAGGTGGGCGTCCGCTGATGCCGGGTCTCCTGGGGCCAGACGGATTCGAAGCCGCGGCAAGCGCCGCGCTGGAACTCCCCGGAGTGGACGGCGTCGAGATCCTCCTCATGCACGAGTGGGGTGGCAACACCCGCTTCGCCAATTCCGTGATCCACCAGAGCACGGCGCGCGAAGACACGGGGCTGCGCGTGCGAGTGGTCAGCGGCGGGCGCGTCGGCGTGTCCGCCACGAACGACTGCACGCCGAAGGGCGCACGCCTTGCCGCCCAGAGCGCGAAGGAGATGGCGGAGATCGTCGCGCCAGACCGCCTGTGGCCGGGGGTGACCTCCAGAACCGCCACGCCCGACCTCCAACGGTTCGACCAGGCCACGGCCACCACCTCGCCGGAGGCCCGCGCCGATGCCGTGGCGATGCTTATCGGTCAGGCGCCGCCAGGGTTCCTCACGGCTGGAGCCTACGAGACCATGGCCTCGGAAGTCGGCGTCGCGAACACCGAAGGACAGGTGTGCTGGGGTTCCCAGACGCAAGCTTCCATGACCACGGTGATGAGCGGTGGCGATGCCGGGAGCGGATTCGCCGAGATGTTCGCCGGATCGGCGGGCCAGATCGACGCCGAGGCCATCGGTCGAACCGCGGCACAGAAAGCCTCGACGTCACAGAACCCGCAGGCGCTCAAGCCGGGCGTATATCCGGTGGTGTTGGAGCCAGCGGCCGTCGCCACCGTCGTCGGTTTCCTGGCGTGGGTCGGATTCGGCGGACGAGACTACTTCGAAGGTCGCTCGTGTTTCAGCGGGAAACAAGGTCAGCAGGTCGCGGCACCCATGGTCTCCATCTTCGACGACCCCACGCACCCGGACACCTTGGGTCTGGGGTTCGACTTCGAAGGAGAACCGCATGGGCGGGTGGATCTGGTCAAAGACGGGATCTTCACGGACGTGGTCTATGACCGCCGGGTTGGGAAGGAGGCGGGTGTCGCGTCCACCGGCCACGCGCTCCCCTCGCCCAACCCCCAAGGTCCGTTCCCGCTCAATCTCTTCCTGGCTCCCGGGGACTCCGAGACGGACCAGATGATCGCCGCCACCAAGCGCGGACTGCTGGTCACGCGCTTCCATTATTCGAACGTGGTGAATCCGGTGGAGTCCTCGATCACCGGCATGACGCGTGACGGCACGTTCCTCATCGAGAACGGCGAAGTCGTTGGACCCGTGATGAACTTCCGGTTCACGCAGTCGATCTTGGCTGCACTGTCCGCGACCACGATGATCGGTAGCACCGCCGAGCTGGCCAGCGAGTTCTTCTTCTCGGCCTCACGGGTACCAGCGATGAAGATCGAGGAGTTCAACTTCAGCGGCCGCAGCGACCACTAGGAAGAGGTGCGCGATGAAGTGGGTGACGCGGGAGAACGCGAACGTTGACCGGATCGCCTGTTCCTGACTGATCAAGAAGTTCATCGATCACGATGCCGAGTTCCTCTTCGTGGCGCACGATCAGGTGCTCCAGGTCGCGGAGAGGGAAGGAGCACATTCCTATGATGCGCCCGGTGCGGAATACACGCACCGCGACGGGAGATGCTCCTTCGACGTACTCGTGGAGGAGTTCGATCTGACGGGAGACCCTGCGTTGGTACGGCTGGCCCAGATCGTTCACGCGGCCGACGTGGACCAGGACATCGACTCATCGCCGGAAGGTCGCGGACTCTCGGCCATCGCGCACGGGTTCGCGCTCCTTCACGGCACGGACGATCACCTGAAGATCCAGTTGGAGACGCCCATGTACGACGCCCTCTACACTTGGTGCAAGGAGCGGTAGGTCGGCTCGCCGGAGCCCGCCCGGAGCCCGCCCGGAGGCGACGCTCGCGCGGTAGGCTTCTGGCCCCGGAGTTCCCAGGAGGCGCCATGCAGGTCGCAGATGTGATGCACACGGACGTGAAGACCGCCGACAGCGGGGACACGTTCGCCGATGTGGCCAAAGTGATGCGAACCAACGGCATCTCTTCGGTAGTGGTCCTGGAGGGCAAGAAGCTGGCCGGGATCGTGACCGAGCGCGACATCGTGAACCTAGTGGCGGCCGGTGGGGATCCCCACAGCGTGAAGGTCGCCCACGGGATGACCCGGCGCGACCTGGAGACCATCAACTCCAAGACGGACCTCAACGATGCCGCCGAACACATGGTCAGCCGCAACATCCGTCACCTACCGGTGGTGGATCGTGGCCAGGTGGTCGGCATCGTCTCCATCCGCGACCTCACGAAATGGGCGGCCGAAGAACTCGCCGGTGGCCACGAGATGCCCGACATCGCCAGCAGCCAC
>JAYVBZ010000005.1:0-2365 GCA_043750215.1 Actinomycetota bacterium | reverse complement strand
CCGCCGACGACCAGAACCTTCATCCGACGGGAAGGCTCTGTTCCCGGGCGGGTCCAACGGAGACCACGCTGGCCGGTACCCCGACCAGTTCCTCCATCCGCCTGACGTAGTCGCGCGCTTGCTTCGGCAGATCCTCGAACGTCTGAGCCTCGTCGATCTCCTGGTCCCAGCCTTCAAGCTCCTCGTACACCGGCACGGCGGCGTGGAACAGCGACTGGTGCGGCGGGAAATCGTCGAACGTCTGGCCTTCGGCGATGTATCCGGTGCAGATCTTCACCGTCTCGAACCCCGAGAGCACGTCCAACTTGGTCACGAACAGTTCGGTCAGACCGTTGATACGTGCCGCGTAACGCCCTAGCGCCGCGTCGAACCAACCACATCGGCGCTTACGGCCCGTCACCGTCCCGAATTCCTTGCCCCGCACACCTAGTCGCTCGCCGACCTCGCCAAGATCCTCGGTGGGGAACGGACCCGCGCCGACGCGAGTCACGTACGCCTTCACGATGCCGATCACGCGGTCCACATGCTTGGGGCCGATGCCTGCAGATGCGAGCGCGTAGCCGGCCACCGGGTTCGACGATGTGACGAACGGATACGTGCCTTTGTCCAGATCCAGCAGCGTCCCCTGCGCGCCTTCCAACATGACATGCTTCCCGGCGCGCAGGCCCTGGTCCAGCAACTTCGCTGTGTCGGCGACGAACGGCTGCAAGCCGGCAGCCAGATCCATGTACTCCTCGACGATCCGCTCTGCATCCAGCGGCAACCGGTTGTAGATCTTCGTCAGGACCAGATTCTTCTCTCGCAGGACGATCTCCAGTTTGGCGCGGAAGATCTTCGCGTCGAACAGGTCCTGGACACGTATCCCGATGCGCGCGGCCTTGTCGCCGTAGGCGGGGCCGATGCCTTTCTTCGTGGTGCCCAGCGCGTTCTTGCCCAGGAAGCGCTCGGTGACCTTCTCCAGTTCCAGGTGGTAGGGCATGATCAGGTGGGCGTTGCCACTGACCTTGAGACGACTCACATCGACGCCGGCCTCGGTAAGTTCCCCCATCTCTTTCAGGAGGTGACGGGGGTCGATCACCACGCCGTCGGCGATGACCGAGGTGATGTGGTCGTACAGGATGCCCGAGGGGATCAGCTGGAGCTTCAGCAGCCGTCCTTCGGCGATGACCGTGTGGCCCGCGTTGTTCCCGCCTTGGTAGCGGACCACGAAATCCATCCGGTCCGCGAGGTAATCGACCGCCTTGCCCTTGCCCTCGTCTCCCCACTGCGTGCCGATAACGATGGAGGCTGGCATGACGGGGTCAGTCTACCGGGGCCAGACCGGCCTACGGCACCGGGGCCTGTGGGCGTTGACGCACCTGGTGACCGTTGGTAGCGTCGGCATCTGCAGCTGACAGGATGACTGGAGGCCGTGGCGAATCTGCAGCATTCGCCGCGGCCTTTTTCGTCCCATCCACGTTGGTCGGGAAGGGGAGTATCCGCGGTGGGCATCGATTGGCACATCATCATCGCCGGCGCCATCGTGGGATTCACCGTGGGCCTCACGGGGATGGGCGGCGGCGCCTTGATGACACCGATCCTCGTCATCTTCTTCCACATCGACCCGTCCAGCGCCATCTCGAGCGACTTGGTCGCCGCACTCGTCATGAAGCCCGTCGGCGCCGGTGTCCATGTTCGGCGCAGGACGGTGCGCTGGGAACTTGTCAGCTGGCTCTGCATCGGCTCCGTCCCGACCGCGTTCGCGGCAGTGTTCCTCCTGAACCAGCTGGGCCAGCCGGAACAGGTCGCGGCGTGGTCGAAGACGTTCCTGGGGTGGACGCTCCTTCTCGCCTCCAGCGCGATGATCTTCAAAGCGTGGCTACAGAGTCGTCGTTCAGCGGCCACCAGGGCCAGAGGCGAAGCGCCGCCCAGCGGCGGTGGTCGCATCGACGTGAAGGTCCTCCCGACCATCTTGATCGGCGCGTTGGGCGGAACGCTGGTCGGCCTGACCTCGGTCGGCTCGGGCTCCATCATCATCGTGTGTCTCATGCTCATCTACCCCCAGCTACGAGGGGCAGAATTGGTGGGCACGGACCTGGTACAAGCGATCCCACTGGTCGCGGCCGCAGCGCTCGCGCACGCGATCGTGGGGGACTTCGAGTTTCCGCTGTTCGCCTCGATCATGATCGGCGCGCTGCCCACCGTCTACATCGGGGCGCGGCTCTCCACGAGGGCCCCGGACGGGATCATCCGGCCTGCTCTCGTGTTCGTGTTGCTCGCCTCGGCGTTGAAGCTCCTCGATGTGGACACCTATATCGTGGGATGGATGCTCCTAGCCTTCGTTCTGGTCGCCTTCCCGCTCTGGGGGGCCGTCGACGCGGCCGCG
>JAYVBZ010000004.1:0-5481 GCA_043750215.1 Actinomycetota bacterium | reverse complement strand
GTGCTTACCGAGGACTTCATCGCTACCGCCCGCGCCAAAGGCGTGCGCGAGAAGTTGGTGCGCCGGCGTCATGCGGTTCCCAACGCGCTCCTGCCGACGATGACCATCACGATCCTGTCGCTCGGCTATGTCCTGGGGGGCGCGATCGTGATCGAAACCATCTTCTCCTGGCCGGGTCTTGGCAGCCTCACGCTCGAGGGGATCAAAACGCGGGACTATTCCCTGCTACAAGGGCTGTTCCTAGTCTTCTCCGCGGCCGTCATCATCTCGAACGTCGTCGCCGACCTCCTGTACTCATATTTCGATCCGCGCGTGAGGGCCGCCTGATGTCGGAGATACCACCGCCGACGCCCAGGGCGATCGCCCGCAGGCGGCGGAAGGAATCCTTCCTTCGCATCTGGAACCAATACCGCCGCAGTCCGATGGGGATGATCGGCCTCGGCATCCTCGTCTTCTTCCTGTTGATCGCGATCTTCGGTCCGCTTATGGCGAGCAAGTGCGACCTCTCTCCTCTGTGCCACCCGACGAACCTGCCGATCCAACCGCCCTCAGGCCAGTTCTGGTTCGGCACCGACTCGCAAGCCAGATCCGTGCTCTCGCTGACGATCTGGGGTACGCGCATCTCGCTCATCGTCGGGTTGGCCGCCACGTTGATCACCGTGGTGATCGGCGCAGGTTTCGGACTGGCCGCCGGCTATTACGGCGGGAAGACCGAGATCATCCTGATGCGCCTCACCGACTGGTTCCTGGTTATCCCGTTCCTCCCTTTGGCTATCGTGTTGTCGATCGTCCTGAAGCCGTCCCTCTACACCGTCATCTTCGTCATCGGTGTGACTTCGTGGCCAAGCACGGCCCGAGTCATCCGCGCCCAGGTCCTGAGCGTGAAGACCCGCACCTATGTCGAACGGGCCAGGGCGCTCGGCGCGGGTGACTGGCACATGATGACGCGCCATATCTTGCCGAACGTTGGTCCATTGATCTTCGCGAACACCATCCTCATCGTCGCCGTGGCCATCTTGTCCGAGGCCGTCCTCTCGTTCCTGAGCCTTGGACCCGATCCCATCAACAGCGTGTCTTGGGGAACCATCTTGGAGAACGCGTTCGACCAGGGAGCGGCGTACTCTGGCTACTGGTGGTGGATCGTTGCGCCGGGTACAGCCATCGTGCTGCTGGTGCTCGCGTTCACCATGATCGGCTATGCGCTCGACGACATCCTCAACCCGAAACTGCGGACCCGATGAGTCTGCTCACGGTGAACGACCTCTTCGTTACCTACAACACGCAAGCCGGCCCGGTGCCCGCGGTGCGAGGCATCGACTTGGAGCTGGAACGCGGCGAAGTGCTGGGACTCGCGGGCGAATCCGGCTGCGGGAAGTCCACCATCGCGGGAGCGCTGCTGCGCCTGCTCCCCGGGGGAACCGACGTCACCGGAGAAGTGCTCCTCAACGGCGAGAACGTGCTGGAGATGAAACCCGGCCGCCTCCGGGCGATCCGCTGGAGCGAGGCATCCATCATCTTCCAGGGGGCCATGCACGCCCTCAATCCCGTCCAGCGGATCGGCGACCAGATCGCAGAGCCGATCATCCTCCACGGCCAAGCCGGCGAACGCGAAGCGCGCGTGCGTGCGGGAGAGCTACTGGAGCAGGTTGGTTTGCCCTCGCGTCGCCTCATGGATTATCCGCACGAACTCTCCGGTGGACAACGCCAGCGCGTGATGATCGCTATGGCTCTGGCCTGTAGCCCCAGCTTCATCATCGCCGACGAGCCGACGACCGCGCTGGACGTGATGGTGCAGGCGCAGGTCCTTCGTCTGCTGAAGGAGCTCCAGAAGGAACTTGGCTTGGCCATGATCTTCATCACGCACGACCTATCGGTGCTAGTGGAGACCTGCGACAAGCTGGCCATCATGTACGCGGGCAGGATCATCGAAACCGGCCCGGCAGGGGACGTGTTCAAATCGCCCTCCCACCCCTACACGGAAGCGCTCGCAGCAGCGTTCCCCGAGATTGGGGACGCCCGGTTCCGCAAGCATCCTTCAGGACTGCCGGGGGATCCACCGTACCCAGGCGACCTGCCCAGCGGATGCGCCTTCCACCCGCGTTGTCATGCTGCCTTCGACCCATGTCCCACCGTGGATCCTCACCTCTTCGACGTCTCCCCCGGCCGGCGCGCCGCGTGCCTGCTGGTGGAGGGCGCACTCGCCGCGGCGCAAGCTGCCTCCCCTGCCCCCGACGTTCCCAAGGAGCACCCATGAGTGCCACAACCTCTGCACCCCAGCCCTCTGATACCCAGAGCGGGCCGATCCTGGACATCGAGGACATCCACGTGCAGTTCGCCGGTCGGGTCGGGTTGGGCGCGGGGCTGTTCGGCAAGAAGGCCACCATTGCTCGCGCCGTTGACGGCGTCAGCCTGCAGATGCAGCGGGGGGAGATCCTCGCGTTGGCCGGCGAGTCCGGCTGCGGAAAGACGACGACCGCACGCGCCATCATGGGTCTCGAGCGACCGAGGCAAGGGACCATCCTCTACAAGGGAGAACCCATCTGGAAAGACCTTCGCGCCTATCGGCGTCGAGTCCAGATGGTGTTCCAAGACCCCACCGGCGCACTCAACCCACGTCAAACGATCTACGAGTCGGTGGCCGAAGGGCTGCGGATCCACAAGGTCAAGGGCGACGAACGCGAGCAAGTCTCGAAGGCTCTCTCGGACGCCGGCCTGCGTCCGCCTGAACGCTTCTTCCTGAGCTACCCGCACGAACTCTCCGGCGGGCAGCGCCAGCGCGTGGTCATCGCGGGCGCGCTGGCGCTTGAGCCGGACATGATCGTCGCCGACGAACCCGTGTCCAACCTGGACGCGTCGGTGCGAGGCGAGATCCTGGCGCTCCTCATGGAGCTTCGCGACCGCCTGGGACTCACCATCCTGGTCGTCACCCACGATCTCGGGCTCGCTTGGACCATCGCCGACCGCGTCGCAGTCATGTACTTGGGGCGTATCGTCGAGATCGGGCCGGCTGAGGAAGTGCTTCTGCGGCCGAAGCATCCGTATACACAGGCGCTGTTGGACGTGGTGCCTGAGGCCGGCGGGTTGGAGCGTCCCATCCTCCAGGGCGAGACGCCCGATCCCACGCGCATCCCACCGGGGTGCCGCTTCCACACCCGGTGTCCCGTCGTGGCGTCGGGACGCGCGAAGGAACTCGGCATCGAAGCCAGGTGTCTCGGGGAGGATCTGGCGCTCAAGGAACTAGGTCCGGCTCACTTCGCCGCGTGCTTCGCCGCCGACGTCGGCCAGATCAGCTGATCCGCAACGCCGGCCACGTCACTCCCCCGAGTCGGTCTCCTCGTTCTCGAGAGGGTCGCCCTTGAGCACGCCCAGGATGGCTGCCATCTCCGAGTCGTCCACCTGGGCGTCGGTCCGCACCTCTCGTCCGCGGGCGGTGGCAAGCATCGTGCGTAGGTTCGATTCAGCCATCTCCGCACGAGCCTCGAGCTCATGGAGTTTGCGTGAGGCGCCGTCGGCGCGGCGGTCGGATTCGGTACGGGCCTCTCGCGCCGTCCGCGCCTCCTCGCGCGCGGCCTTGAGCGAGGTGCGCAACGTCGCGTTCTCGCGGCCGAGTTCGATGAGCTTGTCCACGGCCGCGCGGCCGAAGTCAGAATAGGACGGATCACCGGCGTCGTGACCGCCCTGCTCCGAACCAGCCGAACGGGGGCCCCGGCGGACCCCCCGCGGCTTGCGCTGGACCACCTCGCGCTCGCCCGGATCTACTGGTCGCGCATCCAGCAAGCGGTAGGAACCTTGGGCGGGCTCGAGTCGCTTTCGAGCGATGAGCGCGCGGACGGCCCTCGCGGTCGAGAGCGGATCGGGCAGTCCTAGTTCTCGACCGATCTCCGCGGGAGTGATCGCGAGGACATCGCCGACCTGCGTGCGGGCAACAACCGCCGCCAGGAACGCGTTCGCTCGCCCTAGGCTTTCGTCGTTCATACGGCCCATCATGGCGGAACTGAGCCGCGGCCGCTACCCCGACCCGATAGGCTCCCGCTATGAAGGAGCACATGGACGCAACCCCGCCACCGGCGCCGCTGGCGGGGATCCGGGTCATCGATCTTTCCCGAGTGCTCGCCGGTCCGCTGGCCACGATGGTGTTGGGGGATCTGGGCGCCGACATCATCAAGGTCGAGCGGCCTGGTCAAGGCGACGACACCCGGCATTGGGGGCCGCCCTTCGCCGGGCAAGACTCCGCCTACTTCCTGTCGTTGAACCGCAACAAACGATCCGTCGTCATCGATCTGAGGGAGCGGGAGGGCGTCGCTGCCGTCCGCCGATTGACGTCTGACGCCGACGTCCTGATCGAGAACTTCCGCCCCGGTCTCATGAAGGAGTTAGGTCTGGGGCTGGACGAACTTCGTGCAGCCAACCCCCGATTGGTGACGTGCTCGCTCACCGCGTTCGGTGAGGATGCACCGGAGGCGGCCGAGCGCCCCGGCTACGACATCATCGTGCAGGCGCTATCTGGACTGATGAGCATCACGGGCGAACCAGGCGGAGAGCCCACGAAGACCGGCGTGGCGCTGCTGGATGTGGTCACGGGGCTCTACGCCGCGATCGGCATCTTGGCGGGCCTGCGGGAGCGAGACGACACCGGCCTGGCACGGCATGTCAGCGTGGCGCTTTTCGACGCCAGCGTGGCCTCTATGGTCAACCAGGCGGCGAACTACCTGGTGGGCGGCGTCGTGCCGGCGGCGATGGGATCCCAGCATCCGAACATCGTGCCGTACCAAGTGTTCCAGGCATCCGACCGCAGGTTCGTGCTCGCAGCGGGGAACGATCGTCTGTTCGCGCGGGCGTGCGCGGTGATCGGCTACCCGGAGTGGGTCATGGACCAGCGGTTCGCCACGAACGAAGCGCGAGTCGAGAACCGTTCGACTCTGGTACCGCTCTTGGCCGACGCCCTGGCCACCAGAACCGCAGCCGAGTGGCTGGAGACGTTCGCCGACGCCGGCGTTCCGTGTTCGCCCATCCGCGCCATGGATGAAGTGTTCGCCTCGCCCGAGGGTGCAGCACTGATCCAAGACGTCACGGATCCCCAGAGAGGGCCGCTGCGACTGGTGGCCGATCCCATCCGCTTCGATGGGCAGACGCTTCCGGTGCGCTTCCCCCCGCCCACCCTGGGTGAACACTCCGAACTCCTGAACGACCAGCCCTAAGCGCAGTTGGCGGTACAGGACACCGTGAACGTTCCCGTCGTGGTGTAGGTACCGCGGTCTCCGTCGGATCGAGAGGCGTGTACCTCTTGCTGAATCACCAGCGGATCGGCCAACCCCAGCGGAGCAGCCAACCTAAGGAGCTGCACCGTGTGAGTGAGCCCGCCGAAGTCACTCGAGGCTTTGGGATCGCTCCTGGCCCCCGCCAGGACCCAGGTCACGCGCGCCCCCTTCACCGAACCGGTGACCCCGACATGGACGGTCTTCGTCTGCACCTGGATGACCG
>JAYVBZ010000003.1:0-4758 GCA_043750215.1 Actinomycetota bacterium | reverse complement strand
CCCGGTGCCACCGCCAATGCGAGGAATCCCTCGACAGTGTCCTGAACGTAGGTCAGGTCGCGGACCGGGTCGAGGGACCCAAGACGGATCTCGCCTCCGGCCAACGCCTGCCCAACGATCGTGGGAATCACCGCGCGGGCGGACTGCCGCGGGCCGTAGGTGTTGAACGGCCGAACGATCACGACCGGCAAGGAGAAGCTGGCGTGATAGGCCTCGGCGAGCTTGTCGGCACCGATCTTGGTGGCCGAATATGGCGACTGGGCCTGGAGGGGATGTTCTTCGTCGATCGGCACGTGGCGCGCGGTCCCGTACACCTCACTCGTCGACGTGACCAGCAGCCGTTCGACGCCCTCGTCCCGGCATGCCTCGAGCACGTGAAGCGTCCCGCTGACGTTGGTGGCCACGTAACTCGACGGCGCCTCGTAGGAATAGGGGATGCCGATGAGCGCCGCGAGGTGAAACACGACATCCTGCCCGCGAACCAGCGCGCGCATCTGCGACGGATCACGCACGTCGCCGAGGACGACCTCCATCTGGTCCCGCAGCGGCGAGTCGTCGAGGAAGCCCGCGCTTCCGTCCCCCCGATAGTGGCCCAGGGCCCGGACGCGCGCGCCCGCCCGAACGAGCGTCTCGGCCAGGTGGCTGCCGATGAATCCCCCCGCTCCGGTGACGGCGACGGCGCGGCCTTCGACGCTCACGTCCGCGCTTCCAGGTACCGGGCCGGCTCGGCGGCGAACTCCTCGACGGCCAGGGCATAGTCCTCGGGCCGGCCGATGTCGAGCCACCGGCCCTCGAACGGATAGGCGGAGACGGACTTCCCGGCCGCGACCAGCCGGAGAACCAGCTCGTTGAAGTCCAGATGCTCGTCGGGCGCGATGTGCTCGAGGACGGTCTTGCGGTACAGGTAGATCCCCATGCTCACGCGGTGGGTTGAGACGGGCTTCTCCACGTAGTCCTTGACTCGGCCCTCATCGTCCGCGACGAGCACGCCGAGGTCCAGGCGGCTCTCCTTCTCGAAGCTGGCGATGGTGAGGTCTGCCCGCGACTCCTCGTGGTACCGAAGGAAGTCCTGGTAGTTGATGTCGGTCAGCAGATCGCCGTTGGTGACGAGGAACTCGTCGCCCAGCCTGTCCTCCAGGAGGCGCAGGGCCCCCGCCGTGCCCAATGGACGCGGTTCTCGGATGTAGTCGACCTGGAGTCCCGGGAAGCGCTCGGGCAGGGAGCTGAGGTAGGCGACGAGGATATCGGCCTTGTGCCCGAGCGAGAACACGAACCGTCGCACGCCGAAAGCGGCCAGCCGCGTGATCATGATCTCCACGATCGGGCTGTCGCCCACCGGAAGGAGCGGCTTGGGCAGTACCAGCGTGAACGGTGCGAGTCGCGTGCCACGGCCGCCCGCCATGACGACCGCGGTCAAGTCCTCCAGGCTCATCGGCGCCATCCTAAGGGGGCGGCGTAGATCCTCCCGGCGTGCCAGCGGAGCGGGCGGACCTCGATGTCCAGCATCGGCTAAGGATACCTTCGCACCTAGGAGCAACTGGCCAGTAGTAAACTCGCGAACTTGCGAACAGGTCAGTCCTGAGAGCTATCCGCTTGATCACGGTCCGGCCCGTCGTCGGGTCCGTAGAGCCGTCGGGTTCGGTCGCCGAATGAGTACGAGGATCACGAGCAGCAGCGCAATCGCCGACACTGGCATCGGGACCGAGCGTGGGGTGGGTCCGCCGGCTGCGAGACGCCGCCTGATCGCGGCACTCGTCATCTTGGAGGTACTCGCAGCGGACAGCTGGTTCTTCTACCAAACGACTCTCCTTAACGATCTCCGACGCGGGCTCTTGGTCGCGGTCCCGTTGGTGCTTCTTGTGTTGTCCCGCGGTGTTGAGCTGCCTCGGTTCGTCAGGGTCCTGCTGGTCGGTGCCTGGATCGCGTTTATCTGGGGGGCGATAGCGACGGCTGTCAGTGGGACGTCGCTCAAGGGCCCGCTGCTGCTCCTTCAGAATTTCGCGCCGTTCGTCTTCCTCTTCGGGGCCGCCGCCGCGACTCGCGACCGAACCGTTCGATGGACGACGATGCGCGCCCTCTTCTGGGTGGGTGCCGCCCTGTCGATACAGACCATCGTGCTGTTCCTCCTGTTCGCCTACCACCGGGTGCCGGGCTCGTATGACCTCGTTCTGTCAGGCAACCGCGTGCTGACTGAGCGCAACTTCGGTGTCTTGGGCTACGCCAACGCCGTGTTGGCGCTCGACTCCCCCTCCACCGTCTATCGGGCGCAGTCCTGGTTCGGGGAGCCCTCGGGGCTTGCTCTGTTCCTTGAGGCGACGCTGGCATTCGGCCTGGTCACCCTCCGTAGTTCGCCGCGGCGGCGGCTGCATATCGCGTGTCTGGTCGCCACTGGGCTCAGCATGTTCTTGACCTTTTCGACGGGGATGCAGTTCGCCGCCGTTGCCACGGTGGCTGTGTTGTTGGTCGGACGGATGTTGAGCCGCTACGACCACCTGAGTCGGTTCATCACCGTCGTCGCTGTGCTTACGATCGGATCCGCCCTGGTTCCGCTAACGATCCGGGCGCTGAACAACTTCTACCAGCGCAGTACCACGACCAGCATCGCATTGGGGAAGTCCGCGGGCGACAGTGGCCTTCGTTTCCGTGTGGCTAGAGAGACTCTGGGATTCATCGGATCGCACCCGCAGGGTGCCGGCTTCGCCCCTCTCTCGGAGGGGCCGGCCGCCGGCCAGGTCTCCGAGCCGACAAGCATCGCGCCGCTCTTCTGGGGTCTCCTCCTTGGCCTCCCGGGGCTCGCGCTCGCCCTCCTCTTCTTCCTCGCCATGCTTGGACTCGTGATCCGAGCGATAGACCGGGGGGGCACGCTGATGATCCTGGGAGCCGCGCTTGCCGCGCAGACGATCCACCAGATCTCGTCGGGATCATGGACGGCGAGCATCTTTCTGCTGCTCATCGCCTTCGTCAGTTGGGAGCTCGCGGCCCACCCACACGAGTCAGCCGACGGGCACAGACACCGGCTGATCGAGGAATCTCCTGGCCCATAGCTCGAGGACCACGACGGCCCAGAGTTGCAGGGCCTGGTCACTCTGGCCTCGAACCAGCTGGGTCTGCATCTCCCTGACTCCCTGGACGGACAACCAGCCTCGACTGCGCAGACTGTCCGCGGAGAGACAATCCCTGACGACCTCTCCGGAAAGCTCGCGCATCCACGTTCGCACGGGGGCCCCGAAACCGGTCTTCGGGCGAGCGAGGATGCTGTCGGGCACCAAGCCCTTGGCCGCCTGCTTGAGGATGTATTTCCCCATCCCCCCAGACACCTTCATCGCGTCGGGGATCGCCAGGGCTCGCTGGACGACCAGCTCGTCCAGCATCGGAACCCGGACCTCGACCGAACAGGCCATGGAGGACCGGTCCGTGTAGGCCAGGTTGAGTGAGGGCAGGAACGTCTTGAGATCCAGGTACAGCGCCCGGGAAAGAGGCGGCAGATCCGAAGCCCTGGCCAGATGGGCCCGATGGACCTCGGTCACCTCCGACCAGTCCACCGGAGTGCCCAGGAGCCGGGACAGCGATCGAACGTCATGGTGGGCACAGAATCCGATGTAGGGCTCTTCCTCTGCCAAGCCCTGAAGGAGCTTCTTCGCGTGGCGGAGCCTGCCCATCCCTCTCCCGGGACGCGCACCGGGGACCAGGTTCGCCGCTCCCTCGAAGAGACCGCGCCGCATCCCTGCGGGCAAGCGACCGACCCGCGCAGCCAGGTTCACGGCTCGGTGACGCGGATAGCCGGCGAACAACTCCTCCGGACCGACTCCCGACAGCATGACGGTGGCCTCGGGCTTCGCGGCCCGGCAGATCAGGTACGTGGCGATGGCCGCGGGATCGGCTACGGGGTCGTCCATGTGGTCTGTCAACTCGGCCACCACATCCGCGGACAGTTCTGAGAGGACGACCTCCCGATAGTCCAGATCGGGGATGGTCCGTGCCGCCAACCGGGCGAAGGGCAGGTCGTCGCCACCAACCTCGTTGGCCTGGAGCCGGTTCGCGAAACCCGTGGCGATGGCGAGAACCGGACGCGGTGACTCCTCAGCCGCCAGGCGGGCGATGAGGGTCGAGTCGACTCCGCCCGAGAGGAACACGCCGAGCGGCACGTCGGAGACCAGCTGACGGCTCACGGCAGCCCTGATGCTGTCTCGGAGCCGCTCGGCATGCTCGTCCAGGGAACCCGGCTCCTCCCGGAACTCCGCGTCCCAGTACCGCTCGATCCGCTCGCCGGTCTGGTCGAAGACCGCGAAGTGACCAGGGGGGAGCTTGCGTACGCCTTCGAAGAGGGTGTCCGGGTCGGGGACCCACAAGAACGTGAGGAACCGCCCCAGGGCGGGTTCGTTCAATCTGGCGGGCAGGCCACCCAGGGCCAGAACGGCCTTGGCCTCGGAAGCGAAGGACACGCGCTGCGCGGTTCTCGCGTAGTACAGGGGCTTGATCCCCAACCGATCGCGCCCCAGGACCAGGCGCTTGTCGTGCTCGTCCCAGATGGCGAATGCGAACATCCCCTCCAACCTGGGGATGGCGTCCAGACCCCACTCCTGGTAGGCGGCCAGCAGGACCTCTGTGTCGCCGGTCGATCGGAACCGATGGCCCTTGCCCGCGAGTTCCTCACGGAGTTCGCGGAAGTTGTAGATCTCGCCGTTGTAGACGAGGTGCAGCCGCCCGTCCGCGGTCGTCATCGGCTGATCCCCGGTCGTCAGATCGATGATCTTCAGC
>JAYVBZ010000002.1:0-1673 GCA_043750215.1 Actinomycetota bacterium | reverse complement strand
TATAGGTCGGAGACACCCCGGACGGTGAACAGAAGTTTCACCACGGGGTCTCGGACCAGCTGGATCAGGTCGCGGTCACCGCTCACGATCTGGAGTCGGTCATCCGGGCGAGCGTCGGCGCAGAACGCGCCGATGGCGTCCTCGGCCTCCCAGCCGCGCGTCTGTACCTGGGTCATGCCGGTGTGCTCGAGCACCCTGCGCAGGACACCGAACTGGCCCGGAAGTCCCTCGGGGTCTGCCGCTCGATTGGCCTTGTACGCAGGGTAGATATCGGTCCGCGCGACCGGACGCCAGTCGTGGTCGTAGGCATGCACCACTTCGCCCGGCTTGCGTTGTTTGACCAGCCTGGCGACCATGTCCAGGTATCCATGAACGGCACCGATCGGCTCGCCCTTCGGGGTGGAGATGGTGTCGCCGAGCGCGAAGAACGCCCGATACATGAGGCTCGAAACGTCAAGAAGAAGTCGATCCATAATGACGGCGCCACTGTACCGGGCCCCGCGGGAGGCGTTAGAGTCTCCAGAACATCCAGACCCGAGGGGAGGCACCTATGGCGAGCAAAGACAAAGGCGGAACGAAAGGCAACAAGAAGGCCGCGTCTTCCACCCTGAAGGAGAAACGGGAAGCGAAGAAGGCGAAGAAGGCCGGGAAGTCCGGCACCTGAGGGCGTCGCCGCAGGTCGCCGCGCGGCGCAGCACCTCGGCCCGTCGTCTTGCATTCGGCCCCTTTGGCGGTCAAAGATGGGGATATGAGTTCGCAGCGGCCGGCCGACGTCGTGATCCGGAACGCCCGCCTCTACACGGTTGATGCAGCGATGCCGTGGGCCGACGCGGTTGCGGTCGGCGCCGATCGGATCACCTGGGTCGGATCTGAGGCGGATGCCCAAGCCCATGTGGGCTCCGACACGATCGTGATCGACGCGCAGCGCAAGATGGTGCTCCCGGGGTTCATCGACACGCACAACCACGTTCGCCTGGGCTCGAATCCTCTCGAAGTGAACCTGGCCGGCGCCCAGACCCTGGACCAACTCAAAGCCCGTGTTCGGGCGTGGTCCGACGCACAGGCGAACCTCACCTGGATCGAAGGCGTCGGGTGGAACTACTCGGCGATGCCCGACGGACGACTTCCTACCTGGCAAGACCTCGAAGGTCTGACAGGGGGCCGGCCCGCCTTCCTCTTCAGCTACGACGTCCACAACGTCTGGATGAATCGGGAAGCCATGGATGTCTTCGGGATCACTCGCGACTCCGACGCCGTCGCGTTCGGACACGTGGAGAAGGACGCCTCGGGCGAGCCGACCGGATTCGTGACCGGATTCGCGGTGATGGGGATCAGCCGGAGAGGGCAAGCGGCGCTGGAAGGGGTCGTTCCCGGGTATGCGCACGAGCTCCAGTACACGCGCACGATGGAGAGCCTGGACATGGCGGTCGCTTACGGCATCACCACTATCATCGAACCCCAGAACTCACCCGACGACCTGTGGATCTTCGAGCGAGCCCGCGATGAAGGACGGTTGCGTTCCCGACTGATAGCGGCGATGTTCCATCCGGTAGGAACCACGGACGCCGAACGCACGGAGTTCGTGACGGCGCGCGAACGGTTCCACGATGACCAGCTTCGGGTTGCGCCCATCAAGCTCTACATCGACGATGTCATCGAACCATGGACGGCGG
>JAYVBZ010000001.1:0-2192 GCA_043750215.1 Actinomycetota bacterium | reverse complement strand
CTCCCGGAGCTCACCGGGGGCAAGGTCGCCCAGGAGGACTGGTCCCACCCGCAGACGAACCAGTCGCACGACCGGTAGGCCAACCGCAGCCAACAGACGACGAACTTCTCTCTTGCGCCCCTCGGTCATCACGACCCGCAGGGCAACTCGATCGCCGACGCGGCCCACCTCGCGGATCTTGGCAGCACGCGCGGACCCGTCATCAAGATCGACCCCTCCGCGGATGCGGGCGAGCTGCTTGTCTGTGACAGGGCCTCCCACCTCCGCCAGGTACTCCTTCTCGACAGCGAAGCTGGGGTGCGTGAGGCGATTGGCAAGCTCCCCATCGTTAGTGAGCAGCAACAACCCCTCGGTATCACGGTCGAGCCTTCCCACGGGGAACACCCGGGGCCCATCCGGTGGAAGGAACGCAGTGATGTCGGGTCTGCCTTGCGGGTCGGCCATCGTCGTCACGACGCCAGCGGGTTTGTGCAAGGCGTAGTACCTCACGTTCGGATCGAGGTTCACGGCGTGGCCATCGACCTTGACCTCCTGTTGGCCCGGGATGAGCCTGCTCCCCAGGATGGCGACGGTGCCGTCGATCGTGACCCTCCCAGCGGCGATGATCTCCTCACATGAGCGCCGAGATCCGAAGCCGGCCCGTGCAAGGGTCCGCTGGAGGCGTTCCTGACCCTCCTCCATATCAGGCTGGCCGGTCATCCTCGAGGAGGCCGGCGTCGGGAGCGTCCTCTTCCTCCGGTGCGCCGGGGCGGTTCTCCTCGTCTCCTTCATCCATGATCGGATCGGCCAGGGCCTCGCCCGTATCCTCGCCCTCAGGATCCAGGAGCGGAGCCAGCGAGGGCAGCGCCGCCAGGGATGGAAGGCCCAGGCGCTCTAGGAATCCCGGCGTCGTTCCGTACAGCACGGGACGACCCGGTGCCTCCTCCCGCCCGGACTCTTCGATCAGACCCCGGTCCTGAAGGGCACGAAGTACGCCGTCGGAGTTCACGCCCCGGATCCCGCTGACCTGGTGGCGCGTGACCGGTTGCTTGTACGCGACGATGGCGAGCGTTTCCAGCGCGGCTTTCGTGAGTCGAGCCTGTCGAGAAGAGAGCACGAACCGTTCGACCATGGCGGCGACGCCAGGGTGGGTGAAGAGCCGCCAGCCGCCGGCGACATTTCGCAGGACCAATCCGGAACCACGATCTTCGAGTTCCTTGGCGAGCGCGTCGCAGGCGTTCTCGACGTCACGCCGGTCGGCCTCGAGCGTTTGGGCCAGTACGGAAGCGCTGAGAGGTTCGTCGGATACGAAGAACAGGGACTCGAGCGCCCTGGTGTCTACCGCCGTCATATCAACCCATCCACTCGATCTCGATCTCTCCGAACGTCTGACCCTGCTGCAATCCGATCTTGCCCTCACGGTACAGCTCGAGGAGAGCCAAGAATCGAACAACCACGTGGATCCGTTCCTCGCAATCGGAGACGACCTCGCGGAACGTCGCCGCACGGCCGAAGTCGGCCATCCGCGCCTCCAACGTGCTCATCGCCTCGGCGACCGTGTAGCGGATGGGAGTGACGTGGGACAGGTCCAGCGTGGGAGACGGTCGTAACGCCTGCGCAGCAACGACAGCCAGCGCCTTCGCCGTAACCCTGTCCAGCGGATCGGGGTAGAGATGAGAGAACTCCGGTCCCGGACCGACGTCACGAGTGAAGTAGGCAGCCTCATCTTCCAGCCGACGCGCGATCTCCACCGCAACCTTGCGGAATGCGGCCAGCTCCAACGACCGAGCGTAGGACAGGTCGGGCGAACCTCCCAGCATGTCGTCTTCGGTGGGCTCGATATATCGTGGGGTGAGCCGCGCAACCTTGAGTTCTAGGAGTACAGCGCAGATAGCCAGAAACCAGGTGGCCTCCTCGAGGTTCCAGTTCTCCGTCTTCTTCGCATACGTCAGGTATCCATCCGTGACGCTCGAAACCCGGATGTCACAGACATCCACCTTCTGCTCCAGGATGAGGTCGGCCAGGAGGCGAAACGGCCCCGTGAAGACCGGCAGCTCGACCGCGAAGCCGGCACCTTGGGAGACGCTATCCCCGCTCATGCGAACCGCATCGCTGCGCGGACGCTCGCCAATGTCTCCTGCGCCACCGGCCGCGCCTTCGCCAGGCCGGTAGCCAGCACGTCACGCACGAGGTCGGGCTCGCGTTCCAATGTG